>JBKJLD010000060.1:0-66613 GCA_046597165.1 Nocardioides sp. | reverse complement strand
TCCCGTCTCGCTCACCGTGCAGGAACGCCGGGTGCTGCAATTGGTGGCGACCGGCCGCTCCAATGCTGAGATCGCGAACTGCTTGTGTGTTGCCCCGTCTACGGTGCGAAAGCACCTCGAGCACGCCTTCCCCAAACTCGGCGTCAGCAACCGCCTAGCCGCTGTGGTGGCCTTCGAAGGCGGGCTCACGCACGACTCCGACCGCCTGGCGCTCGTCGCAAGATTCGCCTGAACGCGAATACTGCCCACGGCCTCCCGCGGCCAGACTCGAGGAACCGGATCCGTCCCACTCGAGCTGGAGGTTCCACCATGCATGTCAACCGGCGCGTGTGCGCCCTTGTCACTATCGCGATCATGACGACGCCTTTGGCGTCCGTCGTCGCCCCTGCTTCGGCCGATCGGACGAACCAGCCAGGGCGCCACAGCCACGACCTCGAGGAGTCGGCCCAGGTGATACTGGACTGGGAACGCATCCTCATGCAGACCGTCTACCCCGCGAAGCCCGTCCCCACCGGCATACCACTCCTCGGCTTCACCTCCATGGCGATGTATGACGCCGTGGACCGCTCGATCGACGCGGGAGACAGTTCCGAGACAGCCGCCGTCGCCACGGCCGCGCACGACGTCCTGGTGCACTACTTCCCGGCACAGCAGACCGCGCTCGAGGGCTACCTGAGCGCAAGCCTCGCCTCCGTCGCCAGCGGCGAAGAGAAGGCACGCGGCAGGCTACTCGGCGCCGCCTCCGCCAGCCTGATGCTCGCAGACCGGGCGGGCGACGGCTACGGCGACACTTCCATCCACTACACGCTGGCCGCGGGAGTCGGCGTGTGGCAGCCGACGCCACCCGCGACAGACATGCTCGGCGCCTGGCTCGGATCGCTGAAGCCACTCGCGCTGAGGCGACCGATCCACCTCAACGGTCCCGACCCGCTCACCAGTCGTGCGTACGCCGATGACTACGAAGAAGTGAGGCGACTAGGCGGCACCGAGGCCAGCGGCACCGAGAGGACGACGGACCAGACGGACACTGCCGTCTTCTTCAACAGCAACTCGGCCACGATGATCGGCGACGCCCTCATCCGCAGGCTCGAGTCGAGCAACCCGCTGGACATCCATGACACTGCCAGGCTCTTCGCCCGTATGCACGCAGCGATGACCGACTCGGTGATCCAGGGCTGGCAGCTCAAGCGCGACGTCGGCTTCTGGCGGCCCAATCAAGCGATCGCGGGTGCAGACCTCGACGGCAACCCTGACACCGCCGCACAGCCGGACTGGGCCCCGTTGCTGACGAATCCGCCTTACTCCGACTACGTCAGCGGACACTCCACGGCGACCGGCTCCGCAGCAGAGGTCATCCGCCGCACGCTCGGTGACAACACCAGCCTGAAGTTGATCACCACCGCGCCGCTGCCAGACCGCACGTACCAGTCGCTGTCCGACATCGAGCGCGACGCGTTCTACGCGCGGATCTGGGGTGGCCTGCATTTCAAGGATGCAATGGACGACGGCTACCGCCTGGCGCACCTGACCGCTCGACAGGTGATGGCGACTATCGACTGAGCCTCAAAGCCACGCCCCGGCTGCGGAGGCAGCCGGGGCTTGCTTGGATGGCCTGATGCACCCTGAACGGCTCACCCTCGGATCACGGGTCGCGCTCCTTGTCCCCGGTTCGCAGGCGTACGTCGAACTCGTGCTCGCCCTCCTGACGTCCGGTATCTTCCCGGTCCCCCTCGACCCGGCGCTCAGCGCCGCGGAACGAGAACGGATCCTGTCTCCCATCGAGCCCGACCTCGTGATCACCGAGGAGAGCGACCTGCAGGCTCTCCTGGCCTCCGTGTCGACTCCTCCGCCCGGTGCGCTACCCCGTGGTCGGCCCATCCACACCACCAGCGGCACTACAGGAACCCCGAAGGGCGTGTTCTCCGGGCTCCTGCCAGCTGATCAGGCGGAGGCACTCGTGCGCGAGGAGCGCGGCCTGTGGGGCTTTGGTCCCGATGACCTCAACCTGGTCCTGAGCCCCCTCCACCACTCCGCGCCATTGCGCTTCGCCATGGGCACCTTGCTCGCTGGCGGCAGCATCACCGTGCCGGGGCGCTTCGATGCAGAGAGGGTTACCCACGCGATCCGGACCCAACGACCTACGACGATGTTCTGCGTCCCCACACACCTGCAGCGGCTCTTCACGCACTGGGACGAGGTCGGTCTGCCCGACCTGTCGAGCTTCCGGCTCGTGGCACACGCCGGCGCACCGTGTCCCCCCGATCTCAAGCACCGAGTGTTGGAGGCGTTTCCCCAGGGGTCGACCTGGGAGTTCTACGGCTCCACCGAAGGACAGTTCACGGCGTACCGCTCCGAGGACTGGCTGCAGCGGCCCGGGAGTGTCGGTCGGGCACGCCCTGGGCGGGTGATGAGTGTCGACCCGGATGGGCAGTTGTGGTGCTCGGTGCCACAACATGCGCGCTTCTCCTATCTCGGAGACCCGGAGAAGACCGCCGCCGCGTGGCGCGAGACCCGGCAGGGACCGACCTTCACCGTGGGCGATGTCGGCCGGATCGACGAAGACGGCTATGTCTTCCTCGATGGTCGGCGCCACGACCTTGTCATCACCGGTGGCGTCAACGTCTATCCGCTGGAGGTCGAGAACGCCCTGCGAGCCGTCGCCGGTGTGGAGGACGTCGCCGTCTTCGCGATGCCTGACGCGGAGTGGGGCCAGCGGGTGTGCGCCGCCGTGGTGGGCCAAGCCGATGAGTCCGCCCTGCGGGCGCACGCTCGCACCGTCCTCGCGCCACCGAAGCGGCCCAAGGACTACCTACGGGTCGCTGAGCTGCCGCTCACCTCGACGGGCAAGATCCGGCGCGACCAACTACCTCAATTGTTCGCCAGCACGACGACCCGGTCACCGGGACGGACATCGAAGGAGCGCGACTTCGGCGGGTTGACGATGACTCCCGATCCGGCGAGCCCGTCTCCACCAAGTGTGTCGGACTTGTAGCCGAGAGCAGTCTCGCCGCGTGCCAACGCGCCTGCGATCACGGTGGCGTAGCTCACCTCACGACCGGGCTGGACATACCACTCGGCAGGACGCAGGTAGATCTCGCTCCCCTTGTCTCCGAGCAGCTGCGAGAAGACCGCCTCGAGGCGCCGATCCTCCGAAAGCTGGGTGACGAGCAGGCTGACGATCTCGCCGCTGACGACGACGTCGTCGACATGCGCGACCTGGGCCAGCACCCGGTTGCGGTCGTCGAGCATCTCGCTCACCACTGCGGTGGCGTTCTCGAAGCCGGCGAGGATGTCGCGCACGTGGAGCAGTGTCACCAGGGTGCGGGCGTCGGCGGCCTGCACCCCGAGGTCGTCGGAGTAGCAGAGCACGATCACCTGGTCGAGCCCCGCACCCACGTGGGTCTCCAGCGTGGCCCGGTCTGTGGTGGATCCGGATACCACGCTGACGTCGAGGTTGGTCAGCGACGGCACGTCCGGGGCGCCGTACGCCGTGAGGACGACCAGCGATGAGCCGGGAGGCGCGTAGTGGTCGAGCTCGCGCAGGATGATCGGCGCGCGTTCGTTCCAGCCGACCAGGATGGCCCGGGTGGCGTGCTCGTCGCGACCTTCCTCGGTGCCGAGGAGGGCGAGGTCCGGGCGGGCGGCGGCAGTCGTCTGGCCCTCCAGCGCAGAGTCGTCCTCGGCGACCACGACCACGGTCTGGGTGTCGATGAGTGTTTCGGCGGGCGGGTTGAGCTTGGTGACCCCGTCGGTGATGAGGCCGATCACCGAGGCGTTCTCGAAGGCGAGCTGCGCCTCGCCGTACGTCGAACCGCCGAGCTGGTGCTCCTCCATGAAGTAGATCTCGTCGCCGTCGTAGTCGAAGAGCTCGGTGTAGACGGCGGCGGCACCGGACTGGCGTGAGGTCTGCACAATGAGCTTGGCGACCGTCTCGCGGATGTCGAGCAGGACGGTGCGGTCGGCGCCCACCAGGCGGGCCGCCTCCAAGTTGGTGGGGTTGCGGATCTCCGCGACGATCCGGGGACCGTCGCCGCCGCCGTGGGTCAGGGCGAGCAGGGTCTTGATGACCTCGCTGTCGGGGTCCTCGGAGTCAGGGGCCAGCAGGATCACGGACCTCGCCGACCCGTGGCTGCTCAGAGCCAGGTCATCCAGGTCCATCGGGGAGCCGGAGCGGCAGATCACGCGGGTGCCGCGCGTGTCGGGCACCTTGGCCCTGAGCTCGTCCTCCATCTCGACCTTGTCGCGCTCGGCAAGGATCACGACCACGGGACGGCGGCGACTCTCGTTGGCGATGGTCAGCTCGCTGACGATCGTGAAGATGGAGTCCGACCAGCCCAGGATCACGGTGTGGTCCCGCTCGAGCACCATCGAGCGGCCGCGACGCAGGTCGGCCAGTTTGGCGTCGATCCCGGTGGCGATCACGCCGATGAGCGCACTGACGATGAAGAGCCCGCCGATGGTCAGCACGAGCATCGTGATCAGGAACGGCCAGCTGCCGGTGTCGCCGCCGATGAAGCCGGGGTCCAGGGCGTGCAGGAGGCTGTAGAAGAGCTCCGGGAGGAAGCCCCGGCCGGACGCCCCCGACGTACGCAGCCGAAAGATGGTCACGAAGACCGAGAAGACCAGGATCAGCACCAGCGTGACGACCGAGAGCCAGGCGATCAGGGCCGGCGTGCCGCCCGCCATCGAGTTGTCGAAGCCGTAACGCAACCGGTCGCCGAGTCGGTGGTCGTGCGGGTCCGCGCGTCCGGACCGACTGGGGGTCGCGGCCTTGGGTGACGAGGACGTGGAGCCGCCCTCGGCCATGGCCTTCTTGGTCCGCTGCCGCAGCTGCTGGCCTGTGCGCGCCATTCCCACTCCGTTCACCGCGCCCCGGGCATCCGCGGCGATCCGCTGCATCCTCCCGCACGCGTGCCCCGCCGTCACCTGTTTGCCCAACCCCCACCCAGTCGGCGCGAACAGTCCCCAGTTTCCCCGCCAGTCGGCGCGAACCGTCGGGGCGTGCCACGATCACGCCATGACGTCGAGCCGGACCCGGGCAGCCATCGCCGCCGCGTTCGGGACCCAGGGGCTGGTCTTCATCAGCCTCACCACCCGGTTGCCCGCATTCTCGGATCGCTGGGACCTCTCCGAGATCGAGCTCTCCCTGCTCCTGCTGATGATGGTGCTGCTGGCCGGCCTCGGCTCGGTCGTGGCCGAGACCCTGGCCAAGCGGCGCGACAGCGCGGCCCTGCTGCGAATCGGGCTCGGGCTCGTCGCGCTGGCGCTGCCGGTGCTCACCACCGCCCCGACCGCCGCCGTCTTCGTGGGCGGGCTCGCGGCCTACGGCATCGGGCTGGGCGTCGTCGACGCCAGCACCAACATGCAGGCCGTGGCCCTCGAGCACCGCTACGGGCGACCGATCCTGCCGTCCTTCCACGGGGCCTGGACCCTCGGCGGCGTCGGCGGCGCCGCGATCACCCTGGCGACCGCGGGGGCGCCCCTCTCGGCAACGGCTGCCCTCGCCGTGGTGCCCCTGGTCGTGCTCTTCGCACCCTTCGTCCGCCGCGACCACGGCGCCACCGAGCAGGCCCTGACGGTCGCTGTCCCCTGGCGCCCGATCATGCTCGTCGGCCTGGGGATGGTCCTCTTCTACATGGTCGACACGGCCGCGGCCACCTGGGGCCCGACCTACCTCGACCACACGTTCGCCGCCCCGTCCGGTCTGGTCGCCCTCGCGACCTTCCCCTATCTGCTGGCCAGCGGCATCTTCCGCCTCGGCGGGGACCGGATGGTCGCCCGGTACGGCGCGGTGCGCGTGCTGCGGGTCGGCGCCCTGGTTGCGAGTGCCTCGCTGGCCGTGGTGGTCTTCGCCCCCACCTGGCCCGTCGCCGTGCTCGGCTTCACCGTCCTCGGTGCCGGTGTCGCGGTGATCGCCCCGCTCAGCTTCTCGGCGGCCGCCCGCATCGCCGGCGGGAGCGAGGTCGACCCCGCGCTCCGGCAGGCACGGGTCGACGCCGTGATCGCCAGGTTCAACCAGTTCAACTACGTCGGGGCGCTGCTGGGAGCGGTCCTCACCGGGCTGGTGGGATCGGGCTCGCTGCGCTTCGGCTTCGCGGTCCCGATGGTCCTCGTTCTCGGGATCATCCCGCTCGCCAAGGCCTTCGTCCCCCCGGTCAGTGGATCCCTGCCATCAACCGTCGGATCGGCTTCGTGAAGACCAGCAGGAGCGCACCGGTGGCGATCGCGACCATCCCGATCACCAGGAAGTACGCCGTCTCGTCGTTCGGGTCGTAGTAGCCCGCCAATTTGCCGGCCATGGCGGGAGTTGGCTCAACTCGGGGCGAGCAGGAACGGCAGAAAGGCCAGCCCCATCACGATGGTGCCGAGTCCGAACTTGACCGGGAACCTCTCCGGCTACTCCGCGGCCGTCTGCGGCCCGGACCAGTTCTTGTCCGGCTGCGGCACCGGCCGCCCGGGCTGCTCGCCGCCCCGCGCGTCGAGGTAGCTGTTCTTGGGCACCATCACCTTGCGACGGAAGATGCACACGACCTGGCCGTCCTGGTTGTAGCCGATCGTCTCGACGTAGACGACGCCCCGGTCGTCCTTGCTCTTGCTCTCGGTCTTGTCGAGCACGGTGGTCTCGCCGTAGAGCGTGTCGCCGTGGAAGGTCGGCGCAACGTGGCGAAGTGACTCGACCTCCAGGTTGGCGATCGCCTTGCCCGAGATGTCGGCGACGGACATGCCCAGCAGGATCGAGTAGACGTAGTTGCCGACCACAACGTTCTTGCCGAACTGGGTTGTCTCGCCCGCGTAGTTGGCGTCCAGGTGCAACGGGTGGTGGTTCATGGTCAGCAGGCAGAACAGGTGGTCGTCGTACTCGGTCACCGTCTTGCCTGGCCAGTGCTTGTACGTCGCCCCGACCTCGAACTCTTCGTAGCTACGACCGAACTGCACGGGCACTCCTCAGCATCGACGAAGGCGCCCGCCTGGACGGGTCGCCGGGGTATCGCCTCATCCTGCCCAATCAGGAGGGCCCGCGGGGCCCGGTCTCGCGTGGGTTTTCTCACGCGCGACCGGGCGCTCGGTCAGGAGCCGCCGCCACCGGCCTTGCGGCGGTGCAGCTTGGGGGCGCCCCCGATGACCTCCGGGCCGTGCGCCTTCTCCTTGACCGGGCCGTCCTGCGCGACACCCGGCTCCTTGCCCTGCTTGCGGTCGAGGGCCTCGCGCATCTTCGCCTTGAGGTCGTCATTCGGGTTGGGCATGGTTCCTCCAGGGTGTGGGCGAGCCAGGAAAGGCCTGCTCACACCCTGACACCTTCACCCTGACTAGTCGACAGGTATCCCCTGGCGGCGCGGAAAGGAACGACGGAAACGTGCGGCACGTCGAAGCCTCATGAGAACACTCCTCCTCGCCGCAGCCACCGCCACCGTGCTCACCGCCTGCGGACCCCTCTCGGGCGGCTCCGGCGTCGCCCGGGACCCCGGCCCCACCACCGCGCCACCCACGAGCCAGCCTACGGCCTCGCCGACCGTCGGCACCTACCCGACGTACGCTCCCCTCGACTACACCTACACGCTTCGCATCGCCTGCTTCTGCGCCGACACCGGGACCCCGATCCGGATCACGGTCGCCGACGGCCGGGTAGTCGACGCCCTCTACGCGAAGAGCGGCCCGGGGCACCACGGTGGCGACCGGGCTCCAGGCCTCTGGCGGGTCACCCTCAACGACGTGATCGCGGCCGCCAACGACACCTCGGCGGCAAAGGTCGAGGTGACGTGGCCCAGCGGGCAGGACTACCCCGACTCGGTGTTCGTCGACCCGGACGCACTCACGATGGACGAGGAGATCGGCTACACGGTCTCGCAGGTGAGCGTCGGAGCCAGCGACTGAGCCCGCTCAGCAGGGGATCGGGCTGAGAGAGCACCCGTTGACCGCGATCAGCGGCGGCAGCATGGCCTCGGAGACGACCACGGAGTGGTCGGTGGTCCGTCGCACCAGCGGGCTGCGGTCGGCGACGTAGCTGAGGAAGAAGAACTCGCTGGAGCCGAACATCCAGTCGACGACCATCTTCGGCGGCGGTCGGCAGCCGCTGGCGTCGTGGCTGCCACCGTTGGCGGCGATCATCGGAGCCCCGCCGGTCATCCGGCAGAAGTACACGTCGCGCTCATTCATGTCACCGGTCACGACCACCGGCAACCCGGACTCGGCCTTGAGCCTGTTGACCAGGCCGATCTCCAGGTCGGTGGCCTGGTCACGCCACTTCTGGGCGTTGCCGCGGGCGTTGGCCGGGTTGTGGAAGTTCGCGAAGTAGACCTGCTGGCCGGTCTCGAGATTGCGCAGCAGGACGAACGGCATCCGGATCTTGTCACCATTGAAGTAGGGGATCGGGATCGTGTCCGCGCTGACCAGTCGCCACGTGTCGCGGCGCCAGGCCAGGGAGTTCTGCATAGCGGCGTCGGCGAACCGGTCACCGGGGAAGATCCCGAAGTCGGTGCCGGTGATCTCCTTGAACGTCGACCACTGCGGGCGTTGGAACTCCTGGAAGCCCACCACGTCGACGTCGTGGCTGCGCAGAATGTCGACGGCCCAGTGCATCCGGGTCTCACCGGTCGCCCAGCCCCTGCGGTTGCCGCCGGGCGCGGTGTGGCCGGCGCCGAGGACGTTGAAGCTGCTCAGGGTGAAGAAGGTCGGGTTGGTGGCCGCAGGCGGGACCCCGGGGAAGCCCGGTCCGGGCAGTCGCGGCGCGGTGTACCTGTCGCCGGCTCGTCCGGCACCGCTCAGCGCTCCCGAGTCCTCAGCGTTGCGCGCGCCGTGGGGATAGACCCCGGCGAGCAGCGGCAGCGTGATCGCGACCAGACCCAGGAGGAGTGCTGCGGCGCGCAGGAAGCGGGCAGGCCCGACACCGAGTCTCGCCACCGACATCCTCCAGGACAGGGCCCCGCCAGCCGGACGGAAGGGCACATCGGGACAAACCCTAGCGTCTCACCCGTCACTTTCGTCTCAGCCCGGCCGAACCGGTGGACTCAGCCCTTGAGCTTGTAGTCCTTGAGCAAGGAGCGGCCGATGATCATCTTCTGGATGTCTGCGGTGCCCTCGCCGATCAGCATGAACGCCGCCTCGCGGTAGAGACGCTCGATCTCATACTCCTTGGAGTAGCCGTAGCCACCGTGGATCCGGAACGAGTCCTGGACCACCTCGTTGCAGTACTCCGCCGCGAGGTACTTGGCCATGCCGGCCTCGACGTCGTTGCGCTCGCCGCGGTCCTTGAGGCGGGCGGCGCGGACCATCATCGCGTGGGAGGTCTCGACCTTGGTGGCCATCTCGGCCAGCCGGAAGAGAACTGCCTGGTGCTCGGCGATCGGTTTGCCGAAGGTTTCGCGCTGCTGGGAGTAGGCAATGCCCAACTCAAAGGCGCGGTTGGCGATGCCGCAGGCCCGAGCCGCGACGTTCACGCGGCCGACCTCGACACCGTCCATCATCTGGTAGAAACCCTTGCCCGGCTCACCGCCCAGGATCTGCTCGGCGCCGATCTTGTGGCCCTCAAAGATCGCCTCGGTGGTCTCGACGCCCTTGTAGCCCATCTTGTCGATCTTCCCGGGAATGGTGATGCCCTGGGCGGTCTCGCCGAAGCCGGGCTCCTTCTCCACCAGGAAAGTCGTCATGTTCTTGTAGACCGAGTCGGCGCCCTCGTCGGTCTTGACCAGGGTGGCGACCAGGGTCGAGGTGCCCCCATTGGTCAGCCACATCTTCTGGCCGGTGATCTCGTAACCATCGTCCGGTCCGTCACCGAGCCGGGTGGCCTTGGTCTTGATCGCGGAGACGTCGGAGCCCAGCCCCGGCTCGGACATCGAGAAGGCGCCGCGAACCTCGCCGGTCGCCATCCGCGGCAGGTACTTCTGCTTCTGCTCGTCGGTGCCGTGCTGCATGAGCAGGTAGGCCACGATGAAGTGGGTGTTGATGACACCCGACACGCTCATCCAGCCACGGGCGATCTCCTCGACACACAGGGCGTACGTCAGCAGCGACTCACCGAGGCCGTCGTACTCCTCGGGAATCATCAGACCGAAGATGCCCAGCTCCTTGAGACCGTCGACGATCTCCTGGGGGTACTCGTCGGCGTGCTCGAGCTCGGTGGCAACCGGGAGGATCTTCTCGTCGACAAAGGTCCGGACTGCCTTGAGGATCTCGATCTGGTCCTCGCTGAGACCTTCGGTTTCGCAGAGGCGACCCATGGATGAACCTTTCAGTCAGGATGAACGACAGCGACGACTCTAGAGTGCGGCGCCCGGAGTCTCATCATGAGTTGGGTCACGGACGCCGCTGGGCCTGCATCGCGAGACCCATGAGCTCCGCGAGCCTCGCGACAGCCTCGTCCAGCTCGTCGGGAGGCGGACCGTCGCCCTCCGGGGGCAGCGCGAGGCCCTGCTCGTGGAAGTACTCGACAATGCCGACGCGGGCCGCGCCCGCGGCCTGCAGCACCTCACGGTCCTCGACCTGACGTGGGGTCTCCCCCGGGTCGAGGCGCAGCCCGTCCGAAACGGTGTCGGGGAGGTCAGACAGGTCTCCGAAGAGCGTGCAGTGCTGTTCGACCGCGGCCCTGGTCCGCTGGTTGAGCTCCGCCGCGAACCGCGCGGTGGTCAGATCGAGCGCCGGTTGGGACTCCTGGTCGCGCAACGGCAGCAGGTGGCGCCGAGCGACGAACCGGACGACCTTGCGATAGGCGCTCGGGCGCTCGTCGGCCAGTCCGGCGGCGTTGAGCAGCCGCAGCAGCTCGCACGACCCGTAGCCCAGTCTCGGGTTGTCGAAGGCACCGTCGGTGGCCGTCCCCTCGGGGTCGACCTCGGCCGCGGCCAGGAAGCGGCGCCACAGCAGCGCCGGGTCGGTCGAGCTCGGCGGCACGGTGACGATGCGGAACTTCTCGGGCGGCAGCAGCGCCGACCACACAGCGATCATCCGCGGCAGGTCCTGGGTACGCCGGAACGCGCGGGCCGCCGCTCCCTTGCTGCGCGGCGTCGCGGAGCGCACCTCGGAGACGAACTCGGGCCACGACTCGCTCGCCCCGTTGCGGCTCAGGCTCTGCCACTGGGAGGGCAGCGCCCGCGCGGCGTCGCGCACGGTGAGCAGCACCCGCAGATCTGTCCCGGCCAGACCGGCGAGCACCCGCTCGGCAGCCTCCGGGCCGGCGTAGCTCAGGAACTCCATCGAGATGAGCGAGCCACGATCCTGCTGGCCCCGCACGGTGTCGGTGAGCTCGTCCCACGTCGGCGTGCGGGTCAGCCCTTTGCGACCCTGGTCCGTCAGCCCCATGACCTCCCGCACAGCCCGTGAGGCCACCGGTTGCCGCGGCAGGAACCAACCCTGCTGCTTGAGCGTCTGACGGTTGTTGGCCAGCAGTCCCTGCACGTACGTGGTGCCCGACTTCATCGCCCCGATGTGCAGGACGACGACCGGCTCGGGCGTGGCCACGCCCACCTAGTCGTCTTCCCAGGTCTTGCCCGGGCGCAGTCCGTCCGGGAGGTTCACCACGATCGGGTGCCTGCCCTCCACCACTCGGGTGGTCGGCTTGCCCAAGGTGTCGACCCTCGTGACGTAGGTCTTGTAGTCCGAGGACGTGGTCGTGTAGGCGTCGCGCGTGTAGCGGTCTGAGTTCCACATCAGTTCGAAGTTCTGGGCATACTGCGACTCGATCTCACGCGAGCGAATGCTGAAGATGATCTCGTCGCCCGAGGTGCCGCGCGTGGTCCAGTTCGACGAGCCGGTGTAGGTGATGTTCGTCGGCGACCCGGCGTACATCCCGCGGACCAGGAAGTACTTCTGGTGGGTGTAGCGGTTGACCTCGCCGTCACCGTCGTAGTCGAACCCGGCCGACCGCAGCGGGATGCGCCCGCGTGCCGTGGGCGAACCCAGCTCTCGCTTCACCCGGCCGCCCATCAGTCCGTAGATGACCTTGATGTCACAACCGTCGGCCCACAACTTGCGCACCCGGGCGGCGATGTACTGCCCCCGGTCGCCCTGCATGGTGTGCATCGAGAGGCGCACGTGGGTCCGCTTCATGAGGCCGGTGTCAGTGGTGTACGTGCACTGGATCGGCTTGATCAGGTTGAGCACCGGATCATCGGTGGCGCTCGACTTGCGGGGGAAGACCCGGGTGAAGCGGGTGTCCTGATTGGCGTAGCAGCGCTCGCCGTCCGCCTTGCCACAGAAGGTGTAGTACGGCTGGTTGCGCTTGTAGTCGTGGCGCATGTCGTCGAAGAGCGTCACGAAGTTGGCGTAGAGGTGCTTGCGGCCCTTGACCGTCACCAGGTCGTTCCACTGCCACTTCACGGCATTCAGGGTGAAGTTCACCGAACCCGTCATGACCACGTCGTCGGCCTTGCCGGTCTGGTCGAAGAGGTAGAACTTCGAGTGCAGGTTGTCCCGGCGGCCGCGGCACGAGTTGTCGCACTCGTAGGCGAAGTTCTTGCGCTTCGGGTTCCTGCCGATGCCCCGGTAGAGCATCCGCTGCGCCCTGGTCACCTGGTGGTCGTTCATCAGGATCTGAACCTGGACGTGGCGCTTCTGGTGAGCCCGGATCAGCGCCTTGGCGACCACGATCCGGTCGAAGGAGTAGACCGAGATACGGATGTGGCCGTTCCTCGGGGTTTCCTTGATCGCCCGGAGCAGGCGCCGCTCGATGCGGTAGCGGGCCTCGTCGGGGCCGTAGGGGTTGTTGAACACGGCACCGGCGGGCGGGGCCCACTGGTTGGTCGGGTCCGACCCGGACGCCGCCTGGGACGGCACCGTTCCCAGGGTCAACGCCAGGAAAGCAGTGACCAGCACGGCGAGCACACGCGACATCATCAAACCATCCGCCCTTCAAGATTTTCCAGCTCATGAAGACCCTGGACCACCCTTGATCGGGCCCGGTCACCACCATGGATCAGCCGGGCAGCTCAAGTTGCTCACGCCGGCGAGTCAGGCGCCGCTCACTGCTCGGGGGAATCTCGAGTCAGCGAACGAACGTCGTGGAGCATATCAGCGACGAGTCTGCTCGCCGCGTCGACGAGCTGGGCGTCCGACACGCCAGCCGGGGCCTGAAGTGCGGGCAGCTCGTCCGGCACCAGCAGGGCCGTGACGTCGCCCACCACGTGGTAGCCGGCGCTCCCGATCAGCTCGACGGCGCGACGGCTGCGCTCTCGGCAATCGGCGACCGCATCGGGGCCGGGCCCGAACGGCTCCCCGGCCTGCGTGGCGAGCCGGGACTCCGCGAGGTAACCCCTGATCCAGCGGCCGCGATCCACCGGGGCGGTGATGCCTTCCAGCTGGGCGTTGATCCGGCGCAGCAGCTCGATCTGGACCACGCCGAGCGACTGGTTGGCGGCGCGGTCGGGCAGCACATAGCCGTCGGGCGAGAGCCCCAGCACGGAGGCGAAGTTCCGCCAGTGCTGGTCGGCCGGTTGGTCCCGGCCGGGCATCGGCAGGACGTGGACCCGGTCGGCGGGGACACAGCTCCCCCACCGTTTGAGTACGCCGTGGAGATCCCAGGTGCGCCAGCTGAACTCGGACCCTCGACCGGCCTTGGGCGTTTCCGGCGGGATCTCACCGAGGGTGCGCACCGAGCCGTTCTTGACCATCTCCTGCCAACCGGCCCCCAGCATCCCGAGCGCCGACCGAGCGGTCACCACCAGGTGCACCTCGGCCTCGCCGAGGCCGGCGACCGTCTCCGCGGCCTGGCGGCGGGTCGCGCCACACATGAACTCGTGAGATACCAGGCCGGTGCCCGAGGCGGCGTTCAGCTCCCGCTGGAGGCGCCGCCAGGAGCCCGGCGCCTTCGGGTGACGTCGAGCCAGGTTCTTGCGCCCCTGGATGTCGAGGGCGGCCCACAGGTGCTCGCGGCGCTCCCGCCCCGGGAGCAGAACCCCGTCCTGAAGGAGCCGGGCCCGGTTCTCCCACATCACCTGCTGCAGGTAGGTGGTTCCCGTCTTGGGCAACCCGATGTGCAGGAAGACGCGATCCGCCACGGGTCAGATGCTCTCTTGGTACTTCGCCAGCGCTTCGCGCAGCTTCTCGTCGTCGCGCTGCGCGATCGGCAGCACCAGCTCGGTGACGATGTCCATCAGCTCGGCCATCCGCAGGTTGAGCGCCTGGCACTCCTGCACCTCGGCCTCGAGGGCGCTCACGCGTCGCCGCAGACCGACCGACGCCGAGGCCGACGCGGATTCCCGGACGCCCCGGGTCAGCTTGTTCACGAGTCCCATTGGGCCACCAATCGACAGATTTTCGAGGGTTCGGCACCCGCGCGGGCACCGCTGCTGGAGACCGGGAGGATCTCCCGGTGGATGATGGTGGCGCCACGCGCACGGAGCTCACTGGCCACGATCCCCGGCTTGCGGGGCCGCACGTGCAGCCGCCGGGCGTAGCCGTCGGTGCCGCTGTTGGTCAGGAACTGCAGGTAGAGCCGGCCACCGTCGCGCAGCATCATGTCGGCCGTGGCCCACAGGTGCTGGCGGGCGGTGGCACCGACGGCGTCGACGACGTGGCGGGCCATCACGACCCGCGGTCCCGGGGTGCGCGCCACCAGGGCCCCGGTGCTCAGCACCGAGCGCATCTCGAGGAGGTTGAAGACCCGGTACTCCGCGTCGACCTCGTCGGCAGCGGACCGCTCCTGCATCGACGCGAACGCCTTCGTCACGAAGTCGAGACCCAGGCAGTGGGCTCCCCGGCCGGCGAACCACCAGGCGTCGACGCCAGTGCCACAGCCGATGTCGACGACCTGCCCGGCGTCCGGCTCGCGCTCACTGATCCACGACGCGAGATCGGAGGGCTCCAGCGCCGGCGGTCTGGCCTGGGCGTACACGCGATCCCACTGGGCGCGCTGCATGCGGATGCCGCGGAACCAGGCGTTGAACCGACGGTGAGTGGAGACCGGCGTCGGGAACTTGAACGCCGGATCCGGCACGCGCCAGCTCGGACCGTAGGTGGCGGTGAGGAATCGGTCGGTGTCGGCAGGGACTGCGAACTCCCAGCCCTCGAGCGTGGCGGTGCCCAGCGGGGTCACCCACTCCCGGCGGAACGGGGTGCGGATCTCGCCCATGAGGTGGAGGTAGCCCTCCTTCATGAAGCCACCGAAGACGTCGAGTCCACGCACCGTCCCGTCCGCCTCGCGGACGTCGACCTTGAAGGCGGCGGTGGAGTAGCGGGTCACGTGGTAACCGCGAGCCACCAGGACCCGCTGGAGGCGAAATGACTCCCGGCTCACGTCGACGGGGTGCTCGTGCTCGCTGACGTAGCCGAGGTCGGCGTCGCTGTCGTGTCCGATCAGTCGGCCGTCGCGCACGGCGCCGAGCAGCGTGCCGTAGGCCAGGAAGGCGTCGACTCCCGCCTCGTGGAGGGCGGTGAGAACGTCGTTGATGGCCCGCATCAGCGGTGCCACGTGCTCCGCCGAGCGGGTGTCGAAGGTGTGCACCCGGCGCAGGGACTTGTCCAGCGCCAGCGGCCGCCCGTCCTCGCTGGCGATCGAGATCCGACCGGCACCGTCGCCCAGGACCACCTCCTCGTCGAAGACGACGTCCTCGCTGTCGTGCACCGCCACCGTGATCCGGGCAGTGCCGTTGAGGAAGGTGTTCAGGGTGCGCGGCCAGGCAACCCGGTGGGCGGTCTCCTCGGGCACCCCGTCCCGGTGCAGCCAGAACGACCAGATCCTCCGACCGTCGAACAGGACGTCGAGGATGACCTCGTCCCGCGCGGCGGCCAGGATGCCGGCGTCGTCGACCCCGAGGCACGTCACCGTGGACCGATGTGGCCTGACCATCAAAGTTCGTTGCTCCTGGCTGGTGGTGAGGCCGGACGGCCGGGAAACCGCCATGCTAGCGCGGCACAGAATCCCGGTTCGAGGCCCCGACCACGAAGACGCAGACGCAGTGTGCACGACCCCGTCAGGAGTGGGCTCAGCCCTTGCGCCACATCTTGCGGAAGCCGACGACGTACTTCTCGCCGATGTCCTGGCGGAAGATCTGCACGATCAGGTCGTCACGGCCCAGCGCCCGGCTGCTCCAGTTGTGCGAGCCCGTCCACACCCGGACGGTGTCGGGGTGTCCGGCGAAGTTGCCACGCACGATCATCAGTTTCTCGTGGGTGTAGATGCCCTTGTGGGTGCCGTTGCGCAGGGTGGCACCGGCGCTTTCCAGGATGTTGCGGACCGCAGGCCCGACGCCGATGCCGTAGAAGACCTTGACCCGGCAACCCTCGCGAGCCAGCCCCGCGACCGCCTGGGCGACCCGCTTGCCCCGTTCCCCGTTCCAGGCGTGGGCGGCGATCAGCAGCCTGGTCGCGACCAGCTCGTCGGGCGTCTCGGAGTCGGGGTCGATGTCGCCCTCGCGGGTCTGGCAGGTGACGTTGTCCAGCGAACGCAGCACGGGGTCCTCGTCGGTGCTCAGGTCAACCGGGGTGATGTCGACCTTGTTGAGCCCGGCGTTCTCGGTGACGTAGGGATCCCGCACCGGTCGATCCCGCTTGAGCTGGCGGAACCAGGGCTTGAAGGCGTCGTAGAAGTGCTGACCGTTGGCCACCGTGTAGAGGTCGCTCCACTGCTCTTCGGCGTTGTGGTTCGTCAGGTTGTTCGAGCCCACCATGGTGATGTTCCGGGCCCCGCCGGCGGCGCTGAACTGGAAGAACTTCGCGTGCATCTGCCCGCCGGTGCCGCGACAGCTGTGGTCGCACAGAATCGCGAACGAAGATGCCTTGCGGTCGGTGCCCAGCGCCCGCTGCATCCGGGTCATGGGTGGGTAGACCTCGCCGCCGGAGAAGATCAGCTTGACGCGCACCCCACGCCGGTACGCCGCGAGGAGGGCGTCGGCCGTGGCCTTGTCCGCGAAGGAGAAGACCGCGAAGCGGATCACCTCGCGGGCCGGGACGCTGTTGATCGTGCGGATGATGTGCGCGAAGAGCCGCCGCTGCGCGTGCTCGTCACCCAGGGGGTTGTTGAACTTGGCGCCGGTGACGGGGGTGTAGTGGTCCGGAGTCGGCGACGGCGCCGAGCGGGCCATCGAGAGGCCGGCCGTCGACCCCGCGCCGGCCTCGGCAGGCGCGGACCCGGTCGTCGCGAGCAGGCCCAGCACCAGCGCGATCCCGAGCGCGGCCATGCGGGCGCTGGGGCGGGTGCGTGAGGTGGCCACGTCGAACTCCTGGACGTCACGTGCGGACGGGGATCCGACCACACTGGTGTGCACTTGCGTATCAGGACATCACCCATGTCACACCAGACTCTGGCGACCCGCAACCCCGAGGCGAGAATTTCGCACAGGAAACCCCGTCAGTCGCCCTCGCCGCCGGTGTCGACCTCCATCGTGAGCAGCCTCTGGGCCAGTGCGATGAGGTCGTCGGCGTTGGTGCCGACCAGCAGGATGCTCGTCGACTTGAGCGCCCGGCCGAGGGCGGCGACGCCGGGGGCGGCGTACGACGCCCAGTTGCCGGACTGCCAGCGGGAGAGGTCGACGGTCTCCCCGGCCGTGGCCGCGGGCGCGTGCGCCGCCACCAGGTCGGACACGGTGGCGCCCTGCTCCTGCACCAGGTCGAGGGGGCCGTTCGGCGTCGCGAAGGACGTCATCCAGGTGCCGGCACCGGCGTCGTAGGCCGCGGCGGTGACCGACCAGCCGTGCGGCAGGGCCGAGGGCAGCAGGGCGGGCATGCCGTCCCGCGTCGCCCGACGGGCCTCGCGGTGGTAGGTCGCGGGGCGGACCGACGCGGAGGGCGCGCTCGCCATCGGTGCGGACGTGGTCGCGCCCGCAGCCGGGGCCGGGTCGACCGTCTGCGACCGACCGATCACGACGAAGATGACGCCGACGATCACGAGCACGGCCAGCACCACGCCGATGAGAGTGAGGAGCGGACGTCCCGAACGCTCTGGCTGGGGTCCGGGGGCACTGGTCGTCATCCGCCCAGTCTGCCACTTCCGGGCGTCTCAGGCTCCTGGGGACACCAAGGCGTCGGCCCACACGAACGGGTGGTCGGTCGTCCGGCGCACCAGCCCGTCGGTGACCCGGTGGAAGCTCGGAAAGGTGATCGAGCCGTCCCCAAAGATCCAGTCGACGTCCATCTGGTCCGGCGGGGCGCACCCGGAGCCGGTGGAGCCACCGTTGGCCGCGTGCATCGTGGAGGCTGCCGTGAGCGGGCAGAAGTACTCCTCCCGGTCGTTCATGTCCCCGGTGAGGATGACGGGCGTCCCGTCGGACATCAGCTCGTTGACCAGGTTGGTCTCGATCGCCCTGGCCTCGTCCCGGAACCGTTGGGCGGGGCCGTGGGCGTCGGCGGGGTTGTGGAAGTTGGCGAACCAGACGAGCTGGCCGGTGCCGGTGTGCTGGAGCTGCACGTAGGGCATCGGGACGCGCGCGCCGCGGAAGTAGGGCACGTCGATGGTGTGCGCCTGGACCAGCGTCCAGACCGCGCCACTCCAGGTGATCGAGTCCGCCATCGCGGCTCGGCCCAGACTGGCCCCCGGATAGACCCCCCAGCTCGGGAGCTGGCGCTGGAGTACGGCGAGCTGCGGGGACTGGAGCTCCTGCAGCCCGGCGACCTGGACTCCCGCCCCGGTGAGGAGCTGGACGGCCCACCCCATCCGGGTGCTGCCTGACGCCCACCCGGGGCGATTGCCGCCCTTGGCCGTGTGGGAGTCACCCAGCAGATTCAGGGTGCTCACCCGGAACGCCGTGGGACCCACGGCCCGTCGGCGAGCGAGCCCCTGGGTCTTGCGCCGCAGCGCGGAGCCGCTTTCGAGCACCTTCTGGTGCGAACCATTGGCCACCGACTTGAGCTTCTGCCCACGTTCGGTGCGCTGAGCCTGCGGCGCGCCTGCAAGGACCGGCGGAGCGGCACCGGGCGTCGAGACCGTCGACGAGGTCGGGGCCACCTGGGCGGCGGTGCTCTGCCAGGGCTTGTTCATCGCGAGCATTGCCACGGGCACCAGCAGCAGCAGCACAGCGAACACGGAGGCCGCGACGACGGTCGAGCGGTCAGGCTCGTCGCGGTGTGCGTGTTTCGACATTCGGCCAGCCTCCGGCACTGATCAACAAGGGATCCCTCATGTTAACCGACCTCCAGCCGGGCGCCGCCGCGACGAGAGCCGTCCGGGAGACACGGCCGCCATCGAGTGCCGCCGGCACACCGGGCCGGTAGCGTGTCGGCACGTGAGCACCACCCCCTCCCGCGTGTACGCCGCCCGCCTCGTCGGGCTGCCGATCTTCGACCCCCAGGGCGACCAGGTCGGCAAGGTGCGCGACCTGGTCGTGGCCCTCCGGTCCGAGGTCAACCAGCCCCGGGTGCTCGGCATGGTGGCCGAGGTCTTCGGGCGGCGCCGGATCTTCGTGCCGATGACCAGGGTGACCAACATCGACAGCGGACAGGTCTACACGACCGGGCTGCTCAACATGCGTCGATTCGAGCAACGCTCGACCGAGACCCTGGTCATCGGGCAGATGCTCGACCGCACTGTCACCATCCCCAGCACCGGCGTGCGCGGCACCGTCTTCGACGTCGCGATGGAGCAGGCCCGGACCCGCGACTGGGTGCTGAGCCGGGTCGCGATCCAGGAGCCGGCCAAGGGGCTGCGGCGACGTGGCCAGACCCACGTCGTGGAGTGGCGCGACGTCGAGGGGCTCACCCGTCGCGAGGAGACCCAGGGCGCGACCCACCTGATCGCTGCGCTCAACGAGATGCGGCCTGCCGACGCGGCGCGGATGATCCACGACCTCCCTCAGGAGCGTCGCGCGGCCGTGGTCGCAGCGCTCGACGACGAACGGCTCGCCGACGTGCTCGAGGAGCTGCCCGAGGAGGACCAGGTCGAGATCCTGGGGCACCTCGACTCCGAGCGCGCCGCCGCCATCCTCGAAGAGATGTCCCCGGACGATGCCGCCGACCTGATCAAGGACCTCCCGCCTGAGACTGCGACCACGCTGCTGGCCCTGATGGCACCCGACGAGGCCGAGGACGTGCGTCGGCTCATGTCGTACGCCGAGCACACCGCCGGCGCGATGATGACCCCGGAGCCGGTGATCCTCGGTCCGGACGCGACAGTCGCCGACGCGCTGGCCCACGTGCGCAACCCCGACCTGCCCGTCTCGCTCGCCGCGATGGTCTTCATCTGCCGAGCGCCGCTCGAGACCCCCACCGGCAGGCTGCTCGGCGTCGGCCACATCCAGCGCCTGCTGCGCGAGCCGCCGTCCACCCTGGTGGCCGCGGCACTGGACCAGTCGATGGACCCGCTGCGCCTCGACGCGACGACCGAGGAGGTCGCGGCCCACCTCGCGACGTACAACCTGGTGGTCGCTCCCGTGGTGGACGACGACGGCCGGCTGCTGGGTGCCGTGACGGTGGACGACCTGCTCGACCACATGCTGCCCGAGAACTGGCGCGATCAGGCGATCCGGTCCCGTGAGCCGCACCCGGGGGTCCGACGTGGCTGACTCTCGTGCCCCGCGCTACCGCCTCGACACCCCGAAGGAGGCGCGCCGCTCCCTGGTGCGGCGCCCGTCGTACGACGCCGACACCTTCGGCGTCTTCGCTGAGCAGTTCGCGCGCTTCATGGGGACCGCCCGCTTCCTGCTCTACATGACGCTGTTCGTGATCGTCTGGGTGACGATCAACCTGGTGGGCCTCTTCGGGCTGCACTGGGACCCCTATCCATTCATCCTGCTGAACCTCTTCTTCTCCACCCAGGCGTCGTACGCCGCCCCCCTGATCCTGCTGGCGCAGAACCGGCAGGAGACCCGCGACAAGGTGATCGCCGAGCAGGACCGCCAGGCCAACGCCCGTGCCCACGCGGACATGGAGTTCCTGGCCCGCGAGGTCGCCTCGCTGCGGATGGCCGTCGGCGAGGTCGCCACCCGCGACTTCCTGCGTTCCGAGCTCCGTTCGCTGCTCGGAGATCTCGACGAGCGGGCCCGGGCCAGCGACGAGCTGGACAGCCCCCAGGCGCCCTGAGCGGAGGATCACCCCCGCCCGCAGCGGTCCGGCTCGGTACCACCAACTAGGCTTCGTCATCATGAGCACCCCCACTCTTGACCAGGTCAACGCCGCCCTCGCGACCGTCAACGACCCCGAGATCAAGCGACCCATCACCGAGATCGGGATGGTCGAGTCCGTCGAGATCGACGAGGCGGGGCTGGTGCGGGTCACCGTCCTGCTCACCGTCTCCGGCTGCCCGCTGAAGGACACCATCACCCGGGACGTCACCGGCGCCGTCGAGGCGGTTCCCGGGGTGAGCGGCGTCGACCTCACGCTGGGGGTGATGAGCGCCGAGCAGCGCTCGGGTCTCCAGGAGCTGCTGCGCGGCGGCCAGGCCCAGCGCGAGATCCCGTTCGCCCAGGCCGGCTCGCTCACCAAGGTCTTCGCGATCGCCAGCGGCAAGGGCGGGGTCGGCAAGTCGTCGGTCACCGTCAACCTCGCCCTGGCGATGGCCAAGCAGGGCCTCAAGGTCGGGATCGTCGACGCCGACATCTACGGCCACTCGGTCCCCGCCATGCTGGGCATCGCCGACACCCGTCCCACCCAGGTCGACGACCTGATCATGCCCGTCCCGACCTCCTCGGGCGTCTCGGTGATCTCGATCGGCATGCTCAAGCCACGACGCGACCAGGTGGTCGCCTGGCGTGGGCCGATGCTCGACCGCGCGCTGGTCCAGATGCTCTCCGACGTCTATTGGGGCGACCTCGACGTGCTCCTGCTCGACCTCCCCCCTGGCACCGGCGATGTCGCCATCTCCCTGGGCCAGCACCTGCCCGGCGCCGAGGTCGTGGTCGTGACCACCCCCCAGGAGGCCGCGGCCGAGGTGGCTGAACGGGCCGGCACGATGGCCTCGATGATGCACCAGCGCGTGGTCGGCGTGGTCGAGAACATGAGCTTCCTGCCCTGCCCGCACTGCGGTCCGGAGCATCGGCTGGAGATCTTCGGGACCGGCGGTGGCGACCGGGTCGCCGGCACCCTGTCGACCCGCTTCGGCTACGACGTCCCCGTCCTGGGTCGGGTCCCGCTCGACACCTCGTTGCGCGAGGGGGGCGACGCCGGCAAGCCGATCGTCGACTCCGACCCCACTGCCCCTGCTGCCCTGGTGCTGCTCGAGATCGCTGCCCAGCTCTCCGGCCGCGGCCGCGGGCTGGCCGGCATGCAGCTCGGCCTGACCCCCACCAGTAAGTTCTGATCCGTGTTCGGGGTCGGTTTGCCGGAGATGGCGGTCATCGCCTTCGTCGCCGTGCTCGTGTTCGGTCCCGACCGGCTGCCCGACCTGGCGCGCCAGGCAGGTCAGATGGTGCGCAAGCTCCGCTCCTTCGCCGATGCGGCGCGCGACGAGCTGCGCGCCGAGCTCGGTCCGGAGTACTCCGACCTCGAGTTGCGTGACCTGGACCCCCGCACCATCGTGCGCAAGCACATCGCCGAGGCGATGGAGGACGCCGAGCAGGACGCCACCCCGAAGCGCCGCGGACTGCGCCCGCTCGACGAGGGCGAGATCCCGCCGTACGACGCCGACGCCACCTGAGCCCGCCGGGCCGCTCAGTCGCGGCTCTGGACCGCCGCCAGCGCGTCGAAGGCGACCAGGTGTGCCCCGCGCGGTCCCTCGACCTGGACGAAGTCCGCGCCCACGCGGCGCAGCAGCGCCTCGTGCGCCGAGCCATCGACTCGGTGGACCACGCAGCGCTCGCCCGCGTCCGCCAGGCGCCGTAGCACGGAGCCGAGCCCAAGTTTCGCCACCGGGGACCAGGCCACCTCGGGCACCGAGCGCTCCGAGGCGCCACTGACCAGCGCGATCGCCCCGGTCCGCAGCACCCAGTCCTGGGCGGCACCACGCACCAGGCACCAGCCCACTCCCACCCGCTCGAGCGAGCCGGTGACGCGGCCAACCCCCACGACCTCCAGCTCGAGCGCGCGCCCGGCCGAGGCCATCAGCCGGCTGGCCAGCGTCACGTCCTGGTAGGCGCTCCGGCTGCGATCGGCCAGCTCGGGGCCCCGCTCCGCGTCATAGAGCGCTCCAGCCTGCGACTCCAGGTCATCGAAGAGCGCGAAGAGGTCGTCCTCCCAGCTCATCGGACGGCCCCGGAGCCCCGCGCCGCGCATCTCATGGGCCGACCCTGCCATGGCTCGGCGCCGGGCCGCCACCTGGGGAGAACGGGTTGACGCGTGCGATAAAAAGACGTTGACTGACGCAAACAGTCGTAAACGCAAGGATCTCGGATGAAAGACCACCGTCTCCTCGGGCCCGCCCGGTGCCTCGCGGTGTGGCTCGCCGCCACCGCGGCCCTGGCAGCGCTCACCACGTGGCTGTGGCCCGGGCTGGTCGAGGCGCGAGCCGGCCTGCCCACGATGGCCGAGCAGCCATTCGAGAGGCTCCTGGTCTGGCTGTGCACGGTCACCGCGCTGCTGGGAAGTGTCTGGCTGTGGGTGGTCACCTCGCTGGTGGCCCTGACCGCCGCCGGCCGACCACGCCCAGCGCTGCGCGGAGTCCCTGCGCCCTGGCGGCGCCTGGTCCTCGCGGCCTGCGGCGTGGCTCTGGCCGGCAGCGTCGCCGGTCCGGCGCTCGCCACCCCGGGCCAGCTCCATCAGGACCGGGGCGGACACCCCGCCGAGACCACGTCGGTCCGGGGTCTCCCGCTGCCCGACCGCCCGGCCGGAGCCCCTCGCGGCACCCGCACCCACGTCGTCCGCCCCGGCGAGTCGCTCTGGTCGATCGCCGCGGCCCAGGTGCCGGACCCCACTGACACCGCCGCGGTGGCCGCCCGTTGGCACCGGATCTACGAGACCAACCGCCAAGCGGTCGGGGCTGACCCCGACCTGATCCTGCCCGGTCTGCGGCTGCACCTGCCGCCGCGCTGAGCCGCCACGAAAGGAGTTTCGGATGTCACCGTTCCACGAGAGGGTGGTCCCGCTTCGGGTGCCCGTCCCGGTCGCCAGCGTCCAGGGGACCCTCGCCCTCGACCTCGAGCCGCGCCGGGACCCGCCCGCACCCGTAGCCCTCGCGCCCCATCCTGCGGGGGCGGCGCTGCCGATCGACCTCCGGGTGCGCCGCCAGGTCGAGCAGTGGGCGCACCGTTACGCCCAGGCGGCCGTCGAGATAGTGGGCGGCGACCGCCCCGTCTCGCAGCTGCTGCGGTGGTCGACCCACGAGGTGTACGACGACCTGGCCCACCGGGCGCGACTCGTGGCCCGGGCGGGCGGTCACCGACCCGGTCAGAGTCGAGTGCAGCCGGTGCGCCCGGTGGTGCAGAGCGTCCGGAGCTGCTTGCTGTCCAGCGAGGTGGTCGAAGTCAGCGTGCACGTGCGCTACGGCCGCCGTTCTCGCGCGTTGGCAGCCCGGTTCGAGCTGCGTCAGGACCGCTGGCAGTGCAGCGCGCTCGAGTTCGGCTGAGCTCGAGCGCGCCCACGCCCGGCGGCCCCGCTAGCCGTTGACGCGCGTGGTGAGGCCCGTGGGCCCGCCCGGCGCGCCGTGGCACTTCTTGTACTTCTTGCCCGAACCGCACGGGCAGTAGTCGTTGCGACCGGTGTTGGAGTACGGGTCGTCCGCCGACGCGGCTGCGGAACCGGTGACGGCCACCTCCCCGTCCTCCGACGGTGCGGAGTAGGACAGGTTCTGGGGCTGCTTGGGCAGCTCCAGACCCTTGGCCCGGATCTGCGGCGCCTCGCGGCGGGCCTGCTCGGCGTCCGCCTCCGCCTGGGCCTGGGCCTCGGCCTCGGCCTCGGTGTCGTCCACCTGGACCTCCAGGTTGAACAGGAACCCGACCGCCTCCTCCTTGATGCCGTCCATCATGGCGGCGAACATGTCGAAGCCCTCGCGCTGGTACTCGATGAGCGGGTCGCGCTGCGAGTAGGCCCGCAGGTAGATGCCCTCGCGCAGGTAGTCCATCTCGTAGAGGTGCTCACGCCACTTGCGGTCCAGCACCGAGAGGACGACACGACGCTCGAGCTCGCGCATGACCTCCTCGCCGATCTCCGCCTCACGGCGGTCGTAGGCGTCGAGCGCATCCGTGCGCAGCACCTCGATCAGCTCGTCGCGGTCGAGGTTGGCCCGACCGTCGGCCGCCGCCTCGAGCGCGGCCAGATCGACCGACACGGGGAAGATCTGCTTCAACGAGGTCCACAGCGCCTCGAGGTCCCACTGCTCGGCGAAGTCCTGGGTGTAGCCGGAGACGTAGCCGGTCACGACGTCGTCGATGAAGGTCCGGATCTGGGCCTCCAGGTCCGCACCCTCGAGCACCTGGCGGCGCTCGCCGTAGATGACCTCGCGCTGACGGTTCATCACGTCGTCGTACTTGAGGACGTTCTTGCGGGACTCGAAGTTCTGCGACTCGACCTGGCCCTGGGCGTTGGCGATCGCACCCGTGACCCGCTTGTTCTCGATCGGGACGTCGTCGGGGATCCGCAGCACCTGCAGCACCCGGTCGACCCAGTCGGACTTGAACAGGCGCATCAGCTCGTCCTCGAGCGAGAGGTAGAACCGGGACTCGCCCGGGTCACCCTGGCGCCCGGAACGACCGCGCAGCTGGTTGTCGATGCGGCGCGACTCGTGCCGCTCGGTGCCGACCACGTAGAGACCGCCGAGCTCGCGCACCTCGTCGTGCTCCTGGGCGACCTGGGCGCGGACCTTCTCCACGGCGGCCGGCCAGGCGGCGTCGTACTCCTCGGTGCCCTCCACCGGGTCCAGACCCTGCTTGCGCAGCGCCTCGTCAGCCAGGAACTCCACCGAGCCACCGAGCATGATGTCGGTGCCGCGACCGGCCATGTTGGTCGCGACCGTCACCGAACCGCGGTGCCCGGCCATGGCCACGATCTTCGCCTCGTCGGCGTGGACCTTGGCGTTCAGGACCTTGTGCGCGATGCCGCGGCTGCGCAGCTTGTTGGAGAGGTGCTCGGACTTCTCGACTGAGACGGTGCCGACCAGGATCGGCTGCCCCTTCTCGTGACGCTCGGCGATGTCCTGCGCAACGGCGTCGTACTTCGCCTCCTCGGTCCGGTAGACCAGGTCGGCGGCGTCGAGGCGGATCAGCGGCTTGTTGGTCGGGATCGGCACCACGCCGAGCTTGTAGATCTTGTCGAACTCGGAGGCCTCGGTCATGGCCGTACCGGTCATGCCGGAGAGCTTCTCGTAGAGGCGGAAGTAGTTCTGCAGGGTGACGGTGGCGAGCGTCTGGTACTCCTCGCGCACGGTCACCCCCTCCTTGGCCTCGATGGCCTGGTGCAGTCCGTCGTTGTAGCGACGACCCGCCAGCATCCGGCCGGTGTGCTCGTCGACGATGAGCACCTCTCCCTCCATGACGACGTACTCCTTGTCGTTGCGGAAGAGCTCCTTGGCCTTGATCGAGTTGTTGAGGAACGAGATGAGCGGGGTGTTCGCCGACTCGTAGAGGTTCTCGATGCCGAGATGGTCCTCGACCTTGGTGATGCCGGGCTCCAGGACGGAGATGGTGCGCTTCTTCTCGTCGACCTCGTAGTCGACGTCCTTGACCAGGGTGCGGGAAAGCCGGGCGAACTCGGCGTACCAACGCACCTCGTCCTGGGTCGGGCCGCTGATGATCAGCGGGGTCCGTGCCTCGTCGATGAGGATCGAGTCGACCTCGTCGACCACGGCGAAGTGGTGGCCACGCTGGACGCACTCGTCGATCGAGCTGGCCATGTTGTCGCGCAGGTAGTCGAAGCCGAGCTCGTTGTTGGTGCCGTAGGTGACGTCGCAGTTGTAGGCCACCCGACGCTCGTCGGGTCGCATCTCCGGGAGGATCACGCCGACGTCGAGGCCGAGGAAGTGGTGGATCCGGCCCATCATCTCGGACTGGTACTTGGCGAGGTAGTCGTTGACCGTCACCACGTGCACACCCTGGCCGGTGAGCGCGTTGAGGTACGACGGCAGCGTCGCGACCAGGGTCTTGCCCTCACCGGTCTTCATCTCGGCGATGTTGCCGAGGTGGAGCGCGGCCGCACCCATGATCTGGACGTCGAAGGGGCGCATGCCGGTGACCCGCTTGGCGGCCTCCCGCACGGTGGCGAACGCCTCCGACATCAGGTCGTCGAGGGACTCGCCGTTGGCCAGCCGTTCCTTGAACTCGCCGGTCATCGCCCGGAGCTCCGAATCGGTCATCGCGACGAAGTCGTCCTCGATGGCGTTGACGGCCTTGGCGATGGCCTCGAGCTGGCGCAGGATCTTTCCCTCGCCGATGCGGAGGAGCTTGTCGAGAATGGCAGGCACGGCGGCGTAACTCCTAGAAATGGACGGCGGCGCCACTCTACCCAGCGGGTGGAGCCCGCCCTAACCGAGTATCGCCGGCAGCGTCACCAGCGCAGCGCCGGCGCCAGGTCCCCCCGGGGCTCGACGGTGATCGCTGACAGCCCCAGCCACCCCGCCAGGTCGACCAGCTCTGCGCTCAGCTCCTCGGCCGTCTCGTCCGGCGCACCCCGTTCGGCGTACGCCGCCTTGACCAGCAGGCGACCGCCGGGACGGTCCGCCTTGAGGTCGACGCGCGCCACGATCCGGTCACCGAGCAGGAACGGCAGCACGTAGTAGCCGTGCACCCGCTGGGGGGCGGGCACGTAGATCTCGATCCGGTAGTGGAAGTCGAAGAGCGCCTCGGCACGCGAGCGCTCCCACACGACCGGGTCGAACGGGCTGAGCAGCGCCCGAGCCCGCACCCACCGCGGCAGCCGAGCGTCGCGGTGGAGGTAGGCCGGCCGCGGCCATCCCTCGATCGAGACGGGCAGCAGCTCGCCGGCTTCCACCAGGGTTGCGATCGCTGGGCGCGCCTGGTCGACGTGCATCCGGTAGTAGTCCTGCAGGCTGCGGGCCGTGGCCACGCCGTGCGAACGCGCGGCCCTGCGGACCAGCTCGAGGTGCGCCTGCTCCGGACTGGGGGTCGGGAGCGCCAGCACCTCGGCCGGGAGCACCCGCTCCGGGAGGTCGTAGAGCACCTCGAACTGGCTGTTGCGCCCTGCGATGGCGAGATCACCGACGGTGTAGAGGTAGTCGAGCACCTGCCGTGAGGTGGACCAGTTCCAGCCCCAGTGCTCCTTCGTGCGCGGGAGCCCGTCGTCGAGGTCACGCGCTGTGGCGGCACCGACGTCGCGGATCTCGGCGAGCAGGGACGCCTCGAGCTCGGGGTTCTCGGCCAGGACCCGCCACTTGCCCCGGCGGGCGCGGTACGTCGCCATCCGGTGCTGCATGTGCGGCCACAGCTCGACCGGCATGAACGCCTGGACGTGGGCCCAGTACTCGACCAGCCGGCGCGAACGCCCCTGCGAGGCCCGACGCAGCAGGTCGGTGTCGTAGGCACCCATCCGCGAGTAGAGCGGCATGTAGTGCGCGCGTTGCAGGACATTGACCGAGTCGACCTGGAGCACCCCGGTCCGGTCGAGCGTGCGCTGGAAGGTGCGCATGGTCGCAGTCGCGTGCCGGACGTCGGCGAATCCCTGGGCCGCCAGTGCGATGCGGCGCGCCTGGGGTCGGCTCAGATCTCGAGGAGTCAACGATCCGTGGGGGTCACGGGAGATCCAGCAGCTTTTCCTTGACGGCGTACATCACGGCCTCCATCCGGGAGTGCAGCTGCAGCTTCTCGAGGATGTTGCGGACGTGGTTCTTCACGGTGTTCTCGCTGATGAACAATGCCCGCGCGATCTCCCGGTTGTTCATCCCCTTGGCGACCAGGCGGAGCACCTCGAGCTCGCGCTCGGTCAGGCGCAGACCGGGGACGTGGTCGCGCTCGGGGCGCGACATCTGCTTGAACTCGTCGATCAGCTTGACCGCCATCGACGGGGAGATCAGGGACTGGCCGTCGGCGACGAGGCGGACCGCGTGCGCGACCTCCTCGATGGAGGAGTCCTTGAGGAGGTAGCCGGCGGCACCGCTCTTGACGGCCTCGTAGAGGTCGGCCTCCTCGTCGGAGACGGTGAGCATGATGATCTTGGCCGAGGGCACGGCCTCCTTGATGGCCAGGCAGGCCTCGATCCCGGAGCGCTTCGGCATCCGGATGTCGAGCAGCACGACGTCGGGTGCCATGGTCGTGGCCAGCGTGGTCCCCTCGAGGCCGTCACCCGCCTCGCCGATGACCTCGATGCCGGCCTCGACCGAGAGAAGCATGGTCAGGCCTCGACGGAAGAGCTCCTGGTCGTCGACGACGAGGACACGGATCGGCTCGGCGTCCGTTTCGTTCATCTGTTCGGCCACCCCCGCATCATGACACGAACGGGCTTCGCCCGCCGCCCAGGTGGGCGGTGAAACGCGTGGTGGGGTGGCCCGTTCGGGCCACCCCACACGGCACGCAGACGTTGCGGCGCGAGTCGCTGCGACTCAGTCGCCGCTGCCGAGATCGAGCGAGATGACGCCGTAGTCGTAGCCCCGGCGGCGGTAGACCACGGCCGGACGGTCGTTCTCCTTGTCGACGAACAGGTAGAAGTCGTGGCCCACGAGCTCCATCTCGTAGAGAGCCTGGTCCAGGGTCATCGGGTTGGCCGGATGCGTCTTCTCGCGCACCACCAGGGGCCCGTCGCCAGTGACGGTGATCGGGCCGACCTGACGCTCGGTGACGAGCTCGTTGTCGTCGTCGACCGAGCTACCGGGAGGCGCATCGGCGAGCGCCTGGCCCACCGACACCGGCGTGTGCCGACCGTGGTGCACCCGCCTTCGGTCGGCCGCTCGGCGCATCTGGGAGGCCATCTTGTCCAGGGCGAGATCCAGCGCCGCCATCTTGTCCGCGGCGGCCGCCTCGGCCCGGATCACCGGGCCCTTGGAGAACGCCGTCAGCTCGAGACAGACCGCGCGGTCGTGCTGGCGCGGGTTGGCCTCGACCTCGACCTCGACCTGGACCCGGATGATGCGGTGGTCGTGCTTCTCGAGTCGGGACAGCTTCTCCTCGACGTGGCTGCGAAAGCGATCGGACAACTCGCAGTGTCGACCTGTGACCACAACTTCCATGTGAACCTCCCGTTGAACAGTTGGTTTCCCTTGTGTCAGCTCCCCGAGCGCGCGCGACGGCGCAGGCCACCGGCCCGGGTCATGGAAGACCCGGTGACGCGGTGGTGCTCGAAGAGGATGGAGCCCGCCCGGCCGACCTGGTCTTCGACCCCACAATCGCCTGCAGAGGGGTTCGCAGCTTCTCCGCCACTACTGCCCTTCTCCCGACGTACGCCGTGTCTGACGGCGAGGCCGAGGCAGGACTTACGTCTAAGCCGCACCGTGATCGGCTTCCCCCCGTTGGGGGGGCACACGGGGGGAATGCCCCCGTGCCCAGCCTTACGTGGACCGTTTCGCCTGCGACTGGCATCGGCTTGTCGGCGGCACACCCGGCTTGCGCTGGGCGTCTCGACGACGCAACCACGGACCCGAACGGACTCCATGTAGTGACGCTAATGGGTCGGGCCCCCGGGCGAAAGCCGAAGGGCTGAAGATTCGCTGTGTCTCGAAGGGTGACCCTCCGGGAGCCGCCTGCGGGTGGCGGCGACCGCCGCGATCGCGACGACCGGCAGCCCGACGTCCTCGAGGGCGCGCTGGGCCTCGCGCGCGCTCGACCCGGTCGTGATCACGTCGTCACACACCACCACGCTCGCCCGGTGCCGCAGACCGCGCAGCCGGCGGAGCCCGGTGACGGGACACCACAGGGAGCCGGCGAGGTTGGCGGCCCGCTCCCCCGCGTCGAGCCCAGCCTGGTCGAGGACTCCTGCCCGCGGGACCAGCATCCGCAGCACGACCACGTCCAGCCCCTGCTCGCGCAGCGAGCCGGCCGCGCGCAGGGTGAGGCTGTGGGTGGGGTCGTGCCCTCGGGCGCGCACGCTGCTCCGACGCGAGGGGACCGGTACCAGCACGACCGGACCGGATGGTGCGCCCGCCGCCACCGCCTGGGCCAGCAAACGACCGAGGGGGTCTCCCAGGGCCAGCAGCCGGTGCTCCTTGTGCCCCACGACCAGGTTGCGCACCACGCCGGCGTACTCCGCGGCCGCCCACGGCTCTGCCAGCCCCGGCGGCGACGGGGTCGGCCAGCAGGGCCGGGCCCCCTGCGGCAGCGCCGCGGAGCAGGCCCGACACAGGAGCCTTCCGGGTGTCGCGCACCCGAGACAGCTCCCACCGAGCAGCAGGTCGCTCGCGGCGTCGCGGATCGCGTCGAACATGCGCCGATGCCACCAGAAACCTGCGTGCTCGCTCAAGGGGCGACGCCTGGGCTGTGGACAGGAGCGCTGGACCCGCTCAGCCGACGTAGCCGAGCATGCTCACCTGGGGGGCGATGGTCGCGTTCCCGCCATCGACGTTCGAGAGGTCGATCAGGCTGGAGCGGGAGACCGCGTAGAGGCTCTCACCGGGCACCGGGGAGCTGGCCAGAGCCAGGATCCGGCCTCGCAGCGTCGTGGACAGCCCCTCCAGACCCGCCGGCGACCCGTCGACCGGGATGGTGCGGACCTGCGAGAGCTCCTTGGTCAGGGCGTAGAGGACCGCCACCGTCGAGGGCGTCTGCCAGCCGACGTCGCGGATGTTGAGCAGCCCCGCACCGTCCCAGGCGATCGTGCGGGCCCGGGTTGCGCGCAGCACGTGACCGTTGTCGTCGTAGAGGATGCGGCTGACGGTCAGGGAGTCCCCGCCGGGGCGGTGGACCACCGCCACCAGACGCGAGCCGTCGCGCGACACCAGGAAGCTGCGCAGCCGCTGACCGGTGAGGCCGGGGGCCCGCAAGGTCGTGGACTGCTCCCCTTCCACGAACCAGATCTGGGCGCCCCCCGGCGCCCGGTCCACCACCCACAGGCGATCGGCGAAGTCCCAGGCCGGACGCAGCAGGTTGCTGGCCCCGGCCACGACCTGGTGGACCGAGGCGTCCCGTCCGCGCACGGGGGCCAGCAGGAGCGACTGGCCGTTGCCCGACACCGCAGCCACCCGGGTGGCGTTCAGGTTGACCGCGATCGTGGAGACGCCGTACGCCGTGGTGCCCAGGGGGCCGGCCACGGCCTCGAGGGCATCGGGCGGACCCGAGACCAGGAGCCCGTTGCGCAGTCCGTAGAGCAGCGAGCTCGCCTGGAACCCGGTGGGGTCGTACTCGAGTCCCTGCATCACGCTGACCTCGCTGGCGCCGCCGGGAAGCTGGAGCGACTGGCCCCCGATGGAGATCCGGATCGCCTTGATCGTGGGTTCCTGGCGCAACGTCCACGCGAACTGGGCGAGCATCAGCTCGATCGCCTGCGGCGTCTGCTGTCCCGCGTCCCCCTTGAGAGAGATGTCGGCGATGCCGTCGGCGGTGACCGGAACCGAGAGGCCGAAGGTCAGTCCCGACGGGATGAAGCTCCGAGACACCCGCGCCAGCTCCCGGCCGGGACCCAGCAGCAGCGCCTGGGTGAGCGAGGTGGCCAGCTGCTCGCCGCGGGGCACGAAGACCGGTTCCGGCACCAGGATCCTGGCCGTCGGGTCGAAGAAGTAGAGCGACACCTGCCGGAACCGCTGATCGAACCAGGTCTCGGGGACCACCAGGGCGTCCGGGGCCTCGGCGATCCGCCACTCGCCGTTCTCCATGACCATGGGGAACGACAAGACATCCTCGCCGCGGGGCAGGCGACCCTGCCACGCCCCCCGCGCGTCGAGGTGATCGGCCCCGGTGAGCGTGACCGAGACCCGGGTGCTGCCGCGCGGCGGCGACGCGTCGCCGTACGTGATCGTCTCCAGCTCGGGGTTCCACGACGCCGCGCCGTCCTGGGTGAGGAACTGCTTGGCCACGTTGGTCTGGACGGGCGTCGCGGTCATCGCGTCGAGGAAACCCTTGACGATGTCGGGCGCAGACTCGCCGGACTGCGGAGGCTTCGGGTCGATGTAGATTCCCGGGTCGGAGTTGAGGTTGCCTTCCGAGCGGGTCTCGACGACCGGTCCGGACTCGGGCATCCGCACGCAGCCAGCCGGCACGAGCAGGCCCAGGGCCACCGCCAGGGCGACGGCGACACGGCGTGGTCGGGTGGTCACGAGACGGGCTCCTCGGCGTCGGTGGGCACCAGCGGCAGGGGGCTCTGACGCAGCGCCCCGCCCGAACGACGGGGCAGGGTCAGCCGGAACTGTGCACCCTGCCCGGGTCTTCCCCAGGCCTGCAGCCAACCGCCGTGGAGATGGGTGTCCTCCAGGGAGATCGAGAGGCCCAGCCCGGTCCCGCCGCTGGTGCGGGCGCGGGCCGGGTCCGCGCGCCAGAACCGGTTGAAGACCATCGCGGACTCCCCCGGCGCCAGCCCGACGCCGTAGTCACGCACCGCGATGGCGGACGAGTGGGAGTCACCCGCGACGTGCAGGACGATGTCGCCGCTCTCGGCGTGGTCGATCGCGTTGGTGACCAGGTTGCGCACGATCCGCTCGACCCGTCGGACGTCGGCCTCCGCCAGGCACGGATGGCGCGGGGCATCGACCACGACGCGGGTGTCACGCTTCTCGGCGAGCACCTTGGTCATGTCCACCACCCGGTGCGCGACGTCGACCAGGTTGACGTCGTCCACGTCGAGGACCGCCGCCCCGGCGTCGAACCTGCTGATCTCGAGCAGGTCGACGAGCAGGGTCTCGAAGCGGTCCAGCTCGGTCTGGAGGAGCTCGGCGGCCCGGGCCGTGGTCGCGTCGAAGTCCGCGCGGGCGTCGTGCAGCACGTCGCCGGCCATTCGCACGGTCGTCAGCGGCGTACGCAGCTCGTGGGAGACGTCCGAGACGAAGCGGCGCTGGACCCGGCTGAGCTCCTCGAGCTGCCGGATCTGGCGTTGCAGGTTGCTGGCCATCTGGTTGAACGAGGTGGCCAGGCGAGCCAGGTCGTCCTCGCCGGAGACCTTGAGCCGCTCCTGCAGCTCGCCGGCAGCCAACCGCTCCGCCACCCGGCGGGCCAGTCGAATCGGGGTGACCACCTGCCGGGTGACCAGCCAGGTCAGCCCGGCCACCAGGACCAGCAGGAGCAGTCCCGCGGTGAGCAGCGCCCGCGTCACCAGGGCGAGGGTCTCGCGTTCCTCATTGAGCGGGAACAGGTAGTAGAGGGTGTACGTCGCACCGTCCGAGGGCAGCTTGACCTGGGAGCCGACCACCACCCCCGGCTGGTCGACGGGGCCGGTCGCCTGGCTGGGGTCCACGCTGCGGATCCGGGTGTAGGTCCAGGCGGTGGTGTTCGGCTGGTCGAAGTGCTTCTGCAGGGCCACCGGAACACTGGCCGTGTCCAGCCCGGGAGTGAACTCGGCGCCTCCGTCGGCGATCCGGCTGACAGTGTCGCCGACCGGTCCGGCGAGGACGACGCTGAAGCCACGGGTGACGCCCCGGGCGATGATCGGCTCGATCAGGTCCCGCTGCTGGGAGGAGGAGTTGATGTCCGTCCCGGGGGCGGCAGCCAGACGCGACCGGGCCTCGGTCGTCTCGTTGTTGGCCTCACCGACGACGGCGGCGACCCGGTGGTCGAGCAGCCCCTCGCGGGTCTGCTGCAGCAGGAACCAGCCGACGATGCCGACCACGGTGGCCGAGAGCAGCACCGTGCTCGCCACCACCCGTGCCTGGATCGAGCGTCGCCAGAACGTGAGGCCGCGACGGAGGGCGGCCGGGAGACTGCGCGAGGCCACGGGAACGACCTACTGGTTTCCGGCTTTGTACCCCACGCCGCGCACGGTGACCACGATCTCCGGGTTCTCGGGGTCGTGCTCCACCTTCGACCGCAGGCGTTGGACGTGGACGTTCACCAGCCTGGTGTCGGCGGCGTGCCGGTAGCCCCACACCTGCTCGAGCAGGACCTCGCGGGTGAAGACCTGCCACGGTTTGCGGGCCAGGCAGACCAGCAGGTCGAACTCCAGGGGAGTCAGGCTGATCGGGACCGCGGCCCGGGTGACCGAGTGGCCGGCCACGTCGATGGTGAGGTCGCCGATGGTGAGCGACTCCTGGTCGTGGACCGAGAAGCTGCGCACCCGGGCCCGGATCCGGGCCACCAGCTCCTTGGGCTTGAAGGGCTTGACGACGTAGTCGTCGGCACCCGACTCGAGGCCGACCACGACGTCCACGGTGTCGCCCTTGGCCGTCAGCATCACGATCGGGACGCCGGACTCCGCGCGGATCTCCTTGCAGACGTCGATGCCGTCCTTTCCGGGCAGCATGAGGTCCAGGAGCACCAGATCGGGCCGGTAGTCACGGAACTCCGCGAGCGCGAGGTCCCCGCGAAAGCACATCCGGCTGTCGAAACCCTCCTGGCGCAGGACGATGGTGAGCATCTCCGCGAGGGAGGCGTCGTCGTCGACGACAAGGATGCGTCCCTTCCAGTCGTGCTCGGCGGAGTTGCTCATGGCTCAATCCTGCCAGTCCCGACCACGGAATGCGGGCTCGAGCGAACGCGCGTGCGTCGCCCGAGCCCGATCCGGCTGTCGTGGATGCTCAGTAGCGGTACTGGTCCGACTTGTACGGACCGCTGACGTCGACGCCGAGGTACGACGCCTGGTCGTCGCTCAGGGTCGTCAGCTTCACGCCCAGCGCGCCGAGGTGCAGGCGGGCGACCTCTTCGTCGAGGTGCTTGGGCAGCACGTAGACGCCGACGGGGTACTCCTGCGGCTTGGTGAAGATCTCGATCTGCGCGAGCACCTGGTTGGTGAACGAGTTCGACATGACGAACGACGGGTGGCCGGTCGCGTTGCCGAGGTTCATCAGGCGGCCCTCGGACAGGACGATGATCGAGTGCGGCTCGCGCTCGGAGCCCCCCGGGAAGGTCCACACGTCGACCTGCGGCTTGACGTTCTTGCGCACGATCCCGGCGTACGTCTCGAGTCCGGCCATGTCGATCTCGTTGTCGAAGTGACCGATGTTGCCCAGGATCGCCTGGTGCTTCATGCGGGCCATCTGCTCGACGGTGACGACGTCCTTGTTACCGGTGGAGGTGATGATGATGTCCGCGACGTCGAGCACGTCGTCGAGCGTGGTGACCTGGTAGCCGTCCATGGCCGCCTGGAGGGCGCAGATCGGGTCGATCTCGGTGATGACCACGCGGGCACCCTGGCCGCGCAGCGACTCGGCGCAGCCCTTGCCGACGTCGCCGTAGCCGCAGACGACCGCGACCTTGCCGCCGATGAGGACGTCGGTGGCCCGGTTGATGCCGTCGATCAGCGAGTGGCGGCAGCCGTACTTGTTGTCGAACTTCGACTTGGTGACCGAGTCGTTGACGTTGATGGCGGGGAAGAGCAGCGAGCCTTCCTTCATCATGTCGTAGAGCCGCAGGACACCGGTCGTGGTCTCCTCCGTGACGCCCTTGATCTCACCGGCGACCGACGTCCAGCGGTCCAAGCTCTCGGCCAGCGAGGCGTTCAGGACGTTGAAGACGACCTTCTGCTCGTGGCTCTTGGCCGTGGCCGGGTCCGGCGCGACACCAGACTTCTCGGCCTCGACACCGAGGTGGATCAGCATGGTGGCGTCGCCACCGTCGTCGAGGATCATGTTGGCGAACTGACCGTTGGGCCAGAGCAGGATCTGCTGGGTGCACCACCAGTACTCCTCCAGCGTCTCGCCCTTCCAGGCGAAGACCGGGACGCCGGTGGGCGCGTCGACGGTGCCCTCGGGCCCGACGGCGACCGCGGCGGCCGCGTGGTCCTGGGTGGAGAAGATGTTGCAGGAGGCCCAGCGCACCTCGGCACCGAGCGCGACGAGCGTCTCGATCAGCACGGCGGTCTGGATCGTCATGTGCAGGGAGCCCGCGATGCGGGCACCTGCGAGCGGCTTGGAGTCGCCGTAGCGCGCACGCATGGCCATCAGGCCCGGCATCTCGTGCTCGGCGAGCTGGATCTCGGTGCGGCCGTAGTCGGCCAGGTTGAGATCGGCAACCTTGTAGTCCATCAAATGCCCCCTGCTGGTCGGGTCTGCTCGTGGCTGTGCCAACGAGATTAGAACGCCTTTCAGCAGATTGAAGAATCCACGACGACGGTGGCTCCGAATACGAATCGGGTGGTTCAGTGCCCGGCCGGGGCGGGTGCTTCTGGACGGTCGTCGGGCTCGTAGTCGGCCCGGAAGATGTCCGGCTCGAGATAGATGACCTGGGCGCTCGGCTCCGCGGACCGCACGGACCGCTCAGCCGCGTCGATGGTGGCCGCCACCTGCTCCGCGGAGACGCCGGGCGGGACGCCGATCTTCGCGGCGACGAGGAGCTCTTCGGGACCGAGGTGCATCGTCTTGAGGTGGATGACCCGATCGACACCCGGGGTCTCGGCGAGCGCGGCCGCGATCCGGCGCTGCGCGGGCAGACTGGCGGACTCGCCGAGCAGCAGGCTCTTGGTCTCGAGGCCCAGGACGACCGCCACACAGACCAGGAGGATCCCGATCAGGCCCGTGCCGGCGACGTCGAAGTAGAGGTTCTCGGTGAGCAGCGCCAACGACACCGCGACGAAGGCGAACACCAGCCCGATCAGGGCCGCGAAGTCCTCGAGCAGGACGACCGGCAGCTCGGGCTGCTTGGCCCGGCGGATGAACTGCGCCAGGGAGGCGTCCCCCCGGATCTTGTTGGTCTCGATGATCGCGGTGCGGAACGAGAGCCCCTCAAGCACGATCGCGACCCCGAGGACGAGCAAGGGAACCCACCACCACCGGCTGTCCAGGATCGAGTCGGGCGGGTGCCCCTGGGCCGCGTGGATCTCGTGGAACTTGTGGTACGCCTCGTAGAGAGCGAAGAGCCCACCGACGCTGAAGAGCACGATGGAGACGATGAAGCTGTAGATGTAGCGCTCGCGGCCGTAGCCGAACGGGTGTTCCTCGGTCGCGTCCTTCTCGGCCTTCTTGCCGCCCAGGAGCAGCAGCCCCTGGTTGCCGGCGTCGGCCACCGAGTGGATCGCCTCCGCCAGCATCGAGCTCACCCCGGTGAGGAAGAACGCCAAGAACTTCGTCAGTGCAATGCCGGCGTTGGCCAGCAGGGCCGCGACGACGGCCTTCTTCCCACCCTCGGATGCCATGCGAGGAAGGCTATCCGGTCGGCCGGGGGTCGTGGGTGGTGGCCGAGTCCGTGATCTCCGCGATCGCCTCGGCCACCCCGTCGGCGTGCTCCTCTGCGTCGGTCTTCGCATGATGCAGGGCCACCGCGTCGACGAGGTGCCGCTCCCCGAGGCCGAGCGGGTCCACCAGCACCCCGAGACGGCGCGAGACGGGCGGACTGGCCAGCGCGAGCGCGAGCAGCACCGCGCCCAACGTGGTCACCGGCAGGGCGATCCACGGATGGGCGGCTGCCCAGTCGGGGTAGGACGAGTACTCCAGCCCCTTCACGACGAAGCCGTGGAACAGGTAGACCACCAGGGATGCCGAGCCCATCGTGGCGAACCAGCCGCCGCGCCGCGGGAGCAGCGAGAGGAACGCCCAGGCGCCCAGCGTGCCGACCACGAGCAGCACCCCTCGGGTCAGGAACGACCGCAGGTCGCTGGTCCCGAGCTCGCCGTACTGCGAGCGGTAGTAGAGCCACTCGGTGCTGGCCCAGGAGTCGGTCCAGGTCGTGAGGATCGCGATGGTCACCAGGACGCCTGCCCCGACCACCTTGACCCACGGGCGCCCGCGCAGCAGGGCCAGCCGCTCGGGCGTGGCCTTGAGGCCCAGGACGAAGAACGGGAGCAGGCCCACGATCCGGGCCAGGTCGAGGGTGTCCCCGGCCCTCATCCCGGCCACCAGGCTGATCAAGACCGCGACGACCACGCCACCCCACAGCGGCCGGAAGGCCGGGGTCACCAGTCGCCAGAAGAAGAGGGCCGAGAGGTACCACATCGGCCAGTGCGGGTCGGCGAAGAGATCCTCCAGCTGCTCCCCGCCCACGTAGATGCGGAACAGGGCCAGCGCGCACTCGAAGACGACGTACGGCACGACGACGGTGCGGAACAGATGCCACATCCGGTCGCGGTTCCACGCGAAGCTGCGCGAGAGGTACCCGGTGACGAAGACGAACGCCGGGACGTGCCAGACGTACAGGAAGTCGTAGAGGTGGTCGTCCACCCGGTTGGCCGGGAGCAGCGTCCAGGAATGCCCGACGACAACCAGGGTCACCAACGCCATCTTGGCGTTGTCGAACCACGGGTCGCGGGGCTTGGTCGCGGAGGGCATCCGGACAATTTATCGTTGGGGCGAGGTCAGCTCTCGACCAGGCCGAGGCGGAGGTACTCCGCGGCGTAGGTGCCGCTGAGCATGAGCGAGGCGTAGCGCGCGACCTCGGTCGGGGCCTCGGTCGTGAGGAGCTCGACACGAACCCCCCGCGCCGCCGCCTCGCTCTGGAGCCGCGCGCGCTGCTCTCGGACCACGGACTCCTCCGCCCCGTCGTCGAGCACGAGGAGCATCGGCCGCAGCTCCCCCCCGTCGTCGGCGAACGGGTCGTCGAAGACGTCGCGCTGGCGCGTCGCCTCGATCACCGGCAGCAGGTGCTCGGCGTCGCCCGCCAGGGCCGTACGTCCGCTGGTACGCCGGATCGACTCGGCCACGCGCCGGGCCGCCCGGGCCGCCAGCACCGAGCCACCCCACACGAGAGGGTTCGCGTCAGCCAGGGCGATGGCCAGCATCTTGGCCGGGTTGACTGCGAGGTCGCGCCGCGGCGAGCAGGCCACGGCGACGGCATCCAGCGACTCCGCGACCTGCTCGGCGGCCGCGCGCGGGCCGAGCTGGATGCGGGACAGGAAGTCGAGCATCACGACCGCGGTTGCGAGCTGGTCACGCGTGACGGTCGGCAGGATCGTGCTCCATCGGCCGGCGGCGTGCTCGGCGACCATCGAGCCCGGCGGACCGGCCACGACGACCTGGCAGCCACGCCGGACCGCCTCGGCCACCGCCGACGCGGTGCCGGGGTCGCGCCCGTCTGGGGCGAGCACCACCACCAGGTCCAGACTTCCTGCCCAGCCGGGCAGGGCCGGCGACGGCCAGGCCACGAACGGCACTGGGCACCACGGCTCGAGGACCGCCCGCAGGAGGCGGGAGTCCGGGCCGGCCGCGATCACCGCCCGGGGGCGGGCCTGTTCCTGGCTGCGGGCCACCGCCTCGTCGGCAGCGTCTGCCGCACCGCTGGCCTCGCGTCGGACTCGCGCCCCCGACTCCGCCAGGGTGCGCAGCACCGTGTCAGAGAAGGCCAGTGCCTGCTCGTCGTCGAGCCGGGACTCGTCGAACCAGGTCGCCATCGGTTCGCGCTCAGGCCGGCTTGCGGGCCTCGTCGACCAGCAGCACCGGGATGTCGTCACGGACCGGGTAGGCCAGGCCGCATCCGGTGCACACCAGCTCGTCGCCCGTGGGCGCGAGGGAGGCGTGGCACTTGGGGCAGACGATGATGTCGAGCAGGGCAGGGTCCAACTGGAAGTTCGAACTCATCGCTCTCTCCTGATGATCGTGAGGACGGCGTCGCGCACCTCGGCCATGGTGGCCTGGTCGCGACCTTCGGCGTTGAGCCGCAGCAACGGCTCGGTGTTGGACGGACGCACGTTGAACCACCAGTCCGGGTGGGTCACCGTGAGGCCGTCGAGCCAGTCGGTGGTCACGTCTGCACGGTCGGCGTAGGCGGCCTCGACCTCGGCCGTCGCGCCGGCCTGGTCGGCCACCGTGGAGTTGATCTCTCCACTGACGACGTACCGCTCGTAGTCGGCTAGGAGCTCGGAGAGGGGGCGGTCGGTCTCGGCCAGCGCGGCCAGCGCATGCAGTGCGGCCAGCATGCCCGAGTCGGCGCGCCAGAAGTCGCGGAAGTAGAAGTGGCCGCTGTGCTCGCCGCCGAAGATGGCGTCGGTCTCGGCCATCGTGGCCTTGATGTAGGAGTGGCCGACGCGGGTGCGGACGGGGACGCCACCGAGCTCGGTGATCAGCTCGGGCACGGAGCGGCTGGTGATCAGGTTGTGGATCACCGACGCGCCCGGCTCCTTGGCCAGCTCCCGGGCGGCGATCAGGCCGGTCAGGGTCGAGGGCGAGACCGCACGCCCGCCCTCGTCGACCAGGAAGCAGCGGTCGGCGTCCCCGTCGAAGGCCAGGCCGATGTCGGCACCCTCGGCCACGACCCGACGCTGGAGGTCCACCAGGTTCTCGGGGTCGATCGGGTTGGCCTCGTGGTTCGGGAACGTGCCGTCGAGCTCGAAGTACATGGGCACCACCTCGACCTGATCCTCGCCGAGGCGGCCGAAGACCGCGGGGGCGGTGTAGCCGGCCATCCCGTTACCGGCGTCGATCACGACCTTGAGCCGGCGTCCGGTGACCGGCGCCAGGGCGAGCAGGTGCGCGGCGTACGCCTCGAGGACGTCGTGGTTGGTGATCGTGCCCTGCAACCCGGCGGTCGGCGGGTGACCGGAGGCGACCACGTCGCGAATCTCGGCCAGCCCGGTCTCCATGCCGATCGGCAGCGCGTTGGTGCGGCACATCTTGATGCCGTTGTACTGGGCTGGGTTGTGACTCGCGGTGAACATCACTCCGGGCAGCCCGAGGTGGCCGGACGCGAAGTAGAGCTGGTCGGTGGAGGCCAGCCCGATCAGGACGACGTCGGCCCCGGCCTCGGTGGCACCGTCCGCGAAGGCGCCTGCCATGCCCGGGGAGCTGGGGCGCATGTCGTGACCCACCACCACGGTGCTCGCGCCCACGACGTGGACGTACGCACGCCCGGTGGCGCGCGCGAGCTCCTCGTCGAGCTGCTCGGGCACGAGGCCGCGGACGTCGTATGCCTTGAAGATCGCGCCGAGATTGGCGGGGTCCAGGGTGTCGGCCATGGCCGGAGCCTAACGGGCCGACGACGAGCCCGGACGGTCAGTCGGTCTTGAGCATCCTCAGGTGGCCGCGGCGACCCACCTCGCGGCCGGTCTCCTCCGCGGGAGCAACCCGCGGCGGCGGCGCCGGCCGCGCCGCCTCGCGCACCGCGTCGGCCAGGGCGAGCAGGTCATCGGTGGAGGGTCCCTGGGCCGCGGGGTCGGGCGCCAGGCGCAGCACCTCCCAGCCACGCGGGGCGGAGAGTCGCTCGCTGTGGGCGTCGCAGAGGTCATAGGCGTGCGGCTCGGCGTAGGTCGCCAACGGACCCAGCACCGCCGTCTGGTCGGCGTACACATAGGTCAGCGTGTTGATCGCGGCACGGCCGCAGGCCGTGCGCGAACAACGGCGGACAGGACTCACGCGGCAGACGGTACCCGCCCGGCACGCGTGCCCCCATTAGGCTCGCGGCGTGGATGACACCAGCCCGGGTGCCGGCAGGACGACACCGCGCACCCGCGACCGGCGGGGGCGCGGGATGCGAGGCCCGGCCGTGCTGCCGCGTGAGCCCGGCCGGCCCGAGCTGCGCACCGCGCGGGAACGCTTCGACGACCTGGCCCTGGGCATCGTGACCAGCGTCGACGAACGCTGGCAGGACCGGCTCGGCCTGGTCGAGTACGCCGTCGAGGACGCGCCGCAGATCCCCGACGACTGGGACTCGGGCACCGTGCCGCTCTCCTCCCTCGTCCGGGGCACGGCCGGGGCCCCCACCCGGTTGGTGCTCTTCAGGCGTCCCATCGAGCACCGCTGCGAGAACCGCACCGAGCTGGAGGCGATGGTGCTGACCATCGTGGTGGAGCAGATCGCCGAGCTGCTCGGCATCGACGCCGACCAGGTGGATCCGCGCTACGAGAGCAACGACTGAGCGGGCACCGATCGGCGCCCCGAGTTCCTAGGGAAGACCGGGCCGGACCGCGGGCACCAGCCCGCTTCTGACCGTCTCGGTGAACGGCACCACGGCGGCCCCCCGACCCGTGAGGAGGAGCGCGGCGACCACGCCGGTCCGCTCGGGCACCAGCGAGATCACAGCAGCCTTCCGCGGCAGGTCGAGCAGGGCACCCTTGCCCGGCTGGAGCGCGACCCGCTTGCTCAGCAGCTCCTTGCCGTGGGCCGTCCTGGCCACCACCGTCACGACACCCACGGCGTCGGCGCCGCCGAGCAGAACCTGCTTGGTTCCCTCGGGGGCCAGCAGGGTCGCACCGGAGGTGAGCGGCGTGCCCGCGACGGCATGCGACAGGTCACCTCCGACGAACGAGCGAAGTGTCGCCGTGAGCGGCGCGGTCGAGGTCACCTCGACCCCGAAGGCTCCCTCGCGCACCGCGGCCAGGGCCTTGCCGCTGAGCGAGACCCGGCGTACGCCGTTGGGCGGCACCCGGATCTCGGCGACCCCGGCTGGGGCGAAGACCGACTCCTCACTGACCAGCTTGAGCTCGGCGCGCACCTCGTCCTCACCACCGTTGGCCAGCACGAGGCTGCGTTTGCCGGGTCCCTTGCCAAGGCCGAGCAGGAGGTTGTCCGTGGTCGGCTCGGGCTGGGCGGCCAGCCAGTCCTCATTGGGAATCTTGGCGCCCAGCGGCTGGAACTGGTCGAGGACCGTGGCCGACAGCCTGCCTCGGGTCGTGACCACCTGGAGGGCCAGCTCGTCGCGCCTGGGCACGATCGCGCCCAGGTCGAGACGAACGCTCCCGTGCCCCGAGACCGAGACCCCGCGCAGCCGGGGCACGTCGACCAGCCCCGAATGGCCGCGGACCAGGACGTCGGCCACGGCGGGCCCGGCATCGGGGTTGACCAGCTCGAGGATGGAGTTGTGCCGCGCCCCGGAACCCACCGCGGTGAACCACTGCGCAGCCGCGGTGGCCGGACAGCTGACCGCGGCGAGCTGGCGGCCGCCGAACCGGGCGGCCACCAGTCCGGGGGCCAGGTCGCCCTCGCCCGTGATGGTCACCGGACCGGTGCCCGGTCGCACCCGGCGAGCCTTGCCCGCCGCGATCTCGGCAGTGCGAGCATCGCCACCGGAGGACACGTCGACGCTTCCGTGAGCCTGGCTCTCAGCGGTCGTGAGATAGGTCTCCGGAGCGCCGTTGAGAGCCGTGGGACAGATGACCGAGGCGCTGGTCAGCGCGGTCCTCGTGGGGGCCTGGCCGGAGACCAGGTTGCCCGCGGGGTGCACGAGGAACAGCGCCACGACCGTCAGCACCGGCAGCGCGACGGCCAGGACAGTCGTGGTGTCGAGGTGCAGGGGCCGTCGAGAGGTGCGGCCGCCGGGGGCGGTGTGGCTCATGAGCGCGACCTCCGTCGGTCGGTCGGGGCGCAGAGGACAGCGACGACCAGGAGGCCGAGCGCCTGCAGCACGAGGAGTACGACGCGCAGCCACGAGCCGGGGCCGTCGACGGCCCCCGCGTCGGGGACTCGATGGACCTGCCAGGCACGGGTCGAACGGTCCTCCGCGCTGGCCTGCACCAGACCGCCGGTGGCGTCCAGGGCAGCGGCGACGTCACCGTCAGCGGGCTGCGGCAGCACGACGTACTCGATCCCGCGCGAGGCGAGCGAGTCGACGAGCTCGGGAGTGGGTCGGGAGACGAGCTCGCGGACCTCACGGGTGAAGCCGGTGTCCTCTGCGGTCAGGTCCAGGATCTCGTCCTCACCCAGGGTGACACCGTCGCCCCTGCGCACGGTGTAGCTCAGCCCCCGCGCGACGTCACCGCGGATCACCAGGATCCCGTGGGCGTCCCCGGTCATCGAGCTCTGGACCATGTACGCCGGGATGCCGGAGGTGTCACCCTCGTCGAGCTGGTCGTGGTCCCCGACGACGAACCAGCCGAGGCCTCCAACCGGGACGGCGAAGGCGAGAGCACCGAGCGCCGCGGCGAGGACCCGCCGCCAGGTCCAGGCAGACGGGACGCTCCTGGCGAGCCCCTGGGCCCCCATCGCGGCGGCGACGACGAAGGCGCCCTGGAGGACGACGACCAGGAAGCCGACCCCCGGACGCGCCGTGGTGGCAGTGACCGAGAGAGAGACGGCACCCAGGGCTGCGGCGGCCGTGGCGGCAATCAGCGCCACGATCCAGCAGACGAGGACCGGGATCCGGGTGAGCCGGGGCAGCAGCGCGAGAACGGCCAGGACGGCCAGGACCGCGCCGAGCCACCAGGGAGCACCCAGGGTGTCGAGCCGACCGGCGAGCAGGTTGATCCCGTCGACCGACGGGGCGGGCAGTCGGCCGGTGTCGAGCAGCAGGCCCTCGGAAGCGCCGTGCTGGAGCGCGGGCACCCACCACGCAGCGAGCAGGAGCGGTGCGGTCAGCAGCGCGACGGCGGGCGGGCCCCACACGGACCGGTCGCGCATCGCGGCCGGGGCGATCGCGAAGGCGGCCGCGACGACCACCAGGCCCAGCAACGCGGCAAAGATCCAGGACACGGGGGCGAAGGCGGCCCCGAGGGCGAGGAGCAGGGCGGAGCGCCAGGCCGCCCGCCAGCGACGGTCCGGATCGGGGTCGGCGAAGCCGAGGGCCGCATGGGCCAGCCACGGAAGCAGGGCGGCCACGACCACGGTCCCGAAGCGACCCGCGCCCCAGGCGCCACTGACCGCCGGGACCAGGGCGTAGGTGGTGGCCCCCCACAGCAGCAGCCACCGCGGAGCGCCCGCGGGGGCCACGAGTCGACCGACGACTCGCAGGAATCGCCACGCTCCCCACAGTGCGACCGGGACCGCGAGCACGAAGAGTGCGCTGACCGCGGCAGTCGGGCTGCCACCGAGGAGCGTGGCCAGCAGGGCGAGCGGCAGGACGTATGCCGGCGCCGGCACCGCGGTGCCCTGGCCGAGGGGGTGCCACGACTCCACCTGGAGTCGCCACCAGTCCCCTGCACCCGCGGGGACCGGGGACAGGCCGCCGCCCGCGATCGGCCCGAAGGCGGCCCGGGCGCCGACGAGGGCCAGGACCGCGAAGACGGCCACCGCGATCGCGACGGGGTTCGTGAGGAACCGGGCCACGGCGCCCATGTCCTCCTCGAGCGCATCCTCGTCCACGGGCACCGAGCGGCTCCGACCCGATCCCTGGGTGTGTTCCACCTTGGCTGCGCGCCGCCGCTCGGCCACGTCCTGCGCCTGGTTGGTGGCGGCGGCCGCCAGGTCGCCGACGAAGTCCAGCCCGTGGCGGTAGGGCAGCCACGCAGGTGCCAGGAGCCCGCGCAACTTCTCCGGAGCGGCCACCTGGCGTCCCTGACGGGTGCGCCGCGCGGCCAGGATCTCTCGAGGGGAGCCGTAGAGCGAGACCAGGGCGGCGAGCTCGTCGAGGGCCTCGCCGACGGAGCGGACGAGCAGGAACCCGACCATCCGCAGCAGGGTGCCGAGTCCGAGCCGGACCAGCTGGAAGGGCAACGACCGGGCCCGTGAGTTGGCGAGCAGCGTGTAGAGCGCCGCCCGACGCTCCTGGTAGTGGGTGTGCCGGCCGGTGAGCGAGGTGCGTCGGACGCCCCGATGCGCCGCCTCGGCGTGGAAGACGACCGCCTGGGGCACGATCAGGGTGCGGTGGCCGGCGGCCGCAGCACGCCAGCCGAAGTCGACGTCGTTGCCGAAGATCGGCAGCTGCGGGTCGAAGCCGTCCAGCTCCTCGAGGACGCGGCGGCGCACCAGCATGCCTGCGGTGTTGACCGCGAGGACGGTGCGGACCTCGTCGTGCTGGCCCTGGTCGTACTCGCCCCGCTCGAGGCCCGTCTCACGTCGACCGGTCCCCGAGATGGTGACGCCGAGCTCGAGCAGGCGCTTGAGGGACGGCCACTCGCGCAGCTTGGGCCCGAGGATGTCGACATCGGGATGGGCCTCGGCAGCGGCCAGGAGCGCCTCGAGGGCGCCGGGGTCGGGGTTGGAGTCGTCGTGCAGGATCCAGATCCACTCCGGAGCAAGGCCGTCCGCGTCGAGCTGGTCGAGCCCGAAGGCGACCGCCGCGGGGAACGTCGTCGAGCCGGGGATACGGTGCACGGCGCCGAAGGCGGCCTCGAGGAGGGCGGCGCTGCCGTCCTTGCTCGCGGTGTCGATCGCGACCACCCGGTCCACCGGGACGCGTTGGGAGCGGAGTCCGTCGATGACCGCCGGGAGCCAGCGCTCACCGTCGTGGCTCACGAGCAGCGCTGCGACCGAAGAATTCACGATGGGTCACCCTAACGGCCCGGACCTGATCAGGCGCGGGCCCGTCGGGGCGGCCCCGGGCGCGTGTGCGCCCCGTCACGGCTGTTGACCGCTGGGGGCGCTCCCGCTCAGACCGCGCGCTTCTTCAGCTTGCGGCGCTCCCGCTCGGAGAGACCACCCCAAATGCCGAAGCGCTCGTCGTTCAGCAAGGCGGACTCGAGACAGTCGTCTCGCACCTCGCATGTCAGGCAGACCTTCTTGGCCTCCCTGGTCGATCCTCCCTTTTCCGGAAAGAACGCCTCAGGGTCGGTCTGTGCGCAGAGCGCACGATCCTGCCAACCCGCTTCTTCGGCGTTCCCGTCGAGGAGAAACAGTTCTCTCACGGCACTCGCCCTTTCGACCCGGTGCTACACCCGTCCCACATTCGCCTCCGCGGTCCCGCCCCCACCGGAAGACGGAGGAGCAGGTGCGAAGAACACTGTGGGAATTACATGCCTGTCGTACCCCTGAAGTCAAGCCTGCATCTGGTATGTAGTGCAATCACCCGTTCGTGCTATTGCCGTCTGACCGAACGGGCCGGTGCGGCAGGATGTGCACATGCAGAACATCACGGTGCTGTCCGGCGGCATGGGCGGCGCCCGCTTCCTCCAGGGGCTGTTGCACGGTCTCGCCACGGGACGGCTGCCCGGGACGTCACCGGAGGCCACCGTCACCGTCGTGGCCAACACCGCAGACGACATCTGGGTGCACGGTCTCAAGGTCTGCCCCGACCTCGACACCGTCATGTACACCCTCGGCGACGGCATCGACCTGGAGCGGGGCTGGGGCCGACGCGAGGAGACGTGGAGCGTCCGGACCGAGCTGGCGGCGTACGGCGTGGAGCCCACCTGGTTCGGGCTCGGCGACCGGGACGTGGCCACCCACCTGGTGCGGACCCAGATGCTGGACGCTGGATACCCGCTCTCCCAGGTGACCGAGGCGCTCTGTCGGCGCTGGCAGCCCGGCGTGCGGCTGTTGCCGATGACCGACGACCGCGTGGAGACGCATGTGGCGATCCCCGATGCCGAGTCGCCCAGCGGTCGTCGTGTCGTGCACTTCCAGGAGTACTGGGTCCGGCTGCGCGCGCAGGTGCCCGCCGAGGCCGTCCTCTTCGTGGGCCTGGAGGACGCCACCCCCGGGCCGGGCGTGATCGATGCGATCACCGACGCGGACCTGGTCATCCTGCCCCCGTCGAACCCGGTCGTCAGCGTGGGCACCATCCTGGGCGTCCCGCGCGTGCGGGAGGCCCTGCAGGCCACCCGGGCACCCGTGGTGGGCCTCTCACCGATCGTCGGTGGCACGCACGTGAGAGGCATGGCCGAACAGATGCTGACCTCGATCGGCGTCGAGGTGAGCGCCGCCGGGGTCGGACTGCACTACGGGGCAAGATCGGACGGCGGAGTCCTGGACGGCTGGCTGGTTGACGACTCCGACGCCGACCAGGTGCCCCGGCTCACCGCGGGCGGGCTGCGCTGCGCCGCCGTCCCCCTGATGATGACCGACCACGCAGCGACGGCCGCGATGGCCGCCGCCGCAGTCTCGCTCGTCACCCGATGACCACGCTGAGTGTCGTGGCCCCTGACGGGGTCCCGGAGGTCCGGCCCGGTGACGACCTCGTCGGCCTGCTGCTGCCGGTGGTCCATCTCCTGGACGGCGACGTCGTCGTGATCACCAGCAAGGTGGTCAGCAAGGCCGAGGGCCGGCTGCGGACGGGCAGCCGCGATGATGCGCTGGCCGGCGAGACCGCCCGCGTGGTCGCGCGCCGGGGCGCCACCTCCATCGTGCGCACCCATCACGGGCTCACCATGGCCGCGGCGGGGATCGACGCCTCCAACGTCGCGTCCGGAACCATCGTGCTGCTGCCCGTGGATCCCGATGCGTCCGCGGCGGCGCTGCGGGCCTCGATCCGCGAACGGTCCGGCCGCAACGTCGGGGTGGTGGTCACCGACACCGCCGGCCGAGCGTGGCGCGAGGGGCAGACCGACATCGCCGTCGGCGCCGCCGGGCTCCTGGTGGCAGAGAGCTTCGAGGGGCGCACCGACGCGCACGGCAACACGCTCGCGGTCACCGCGCCCGCGGTGGCGGACGAGATCGCCGGGATGGCGGAGCTGGCGCAGGGCAAGCTCGGTGCCCGGCCGTTCGCGGTGGTGCGCGGCCGCGGTGACCTGGTGCTGCCCCCCGGCGACGACGGCCCCGGCGCCCGGGCCCTGGTGCGCTCGGAGGGCGGAGACCTGTTCGGGTACGGCGCCCGAGAGGCGGTCATCCGCGCCCTGCGCGGCGTCGCCGACGACCGGGCACCCTTCGGCGCGGCCGCCGGCCAGCCGGAGCTCACTCGCGCACTGCGCGAGGTGTTCGGCGACCGGCTCCCCCACCCCGACGGCGACGAAACCGGGCTCGTCCTACGACCGCTGCCAGCCGACGCAGCGGTCCTGGCCGCGCTGGCCTTCGCCCACGGCTGGACGGCCGAGGAGACCGATTTGTCCGGCGAGGTCCGGTTGCGCCCCACGACTACGTAGACTCTGCCCCCGACACCCCGCTGACCCGATTTTTCGACTCCCGAGGACACCGACCCGTGGCCAAGAAGCCCGCCAAGACCGACCGCCAGGCCGTCATCGAGAAGATGCGCAAGCAGCAGAAGGGCTCCGAGAAGCGGCGGGGGCTGATGATCGTGGGCGTCTGCGCGGTGGTCGCCCTGCTCATCGTGGGCGCGGCGGCATTCAAGCCGATCAAGGACTGGTACGACGGTCGGGCCTTCTCGAAGCTGGACCTCGCAAGCATCGGCGCCCCGGCCTCCACCTGCCAGAAGGTCACCACGGTCAAGGCCGACGGCAACCAGGACCACGTCGCGACGGGCACCCCGGTGGACTACCAGCAGGCTCCGCCCGCGTTCGGTGCGCACTGGAACGAGGCGGGCGTGGCGCCGGCCCCGATGGATCGCAAGCTCTACACGGCCAGCGACCGGCCGCCCCTCGAGTCGCTGGTCCACAACCTCGAGCACGGCTACACGATCCTCTGGTACGACGACACGATCGCCAACGACGACGCGGCCATGTCCACACTGCGCGGCATCGCGGACAAGTTCACCGGCACGTCCAACTTCCGGTTCAAGTTCAAGGCCGCGCCCTGGACCTCCTCCGACGAGGGCGGCAAGAAGTTCCCGGCCGGTGAGCACGTCGCCTTCACGCACTGGTCCGCGGGCGGCGCCGGCACGACCGACACCTCCAAGCAGGTGGGCGTCTTCCAGTACTGCTCGGACGTCAGCGGGGCGGCCCTGAAGAAGTTCATGGACGACTACCCCTACTTCGACTCCCCCGAGCCCAACGCGATGTGAGTCGGACGGCCGGGCCGGGCAGCCTCAGACGAGGTCGTCCCGGTCCGTCTCGCGTAGGCCGCCGACCACCTGCTTGATCAGCTGTGCGTGTGCCCTCGTCGTGACGAGGAGGGCGTCCGGGGTGTCGACGACCACGACGTCGTCGAGCCCGACGACCGCCACCACCCGGCCCGAACGGGGCACGACCAGTCCGGTGGCGTCGATGCCGCGGACCAGGTCGGGGTCGCCGAGCACGGTCAACCCGGTGCCCGCCGGGTCGAGCAGGGTGGCCAGTGAGTCGAAGTCGCCGATGTCGTCCCAGCCGAACCTCGACGGGACCACGACGACCCGGCCGGCCGCCGCCGCCGGCTCGGCGATGGCGTGGTCCAGCGCGATCTTCGGCAGCGTCGGCCAGAGCTCGTCGAGGCGGGACGGGTCCTCGGCGATGGTGCGCAGAGTGAGAGCGAACTCGGGGTGCCAGCGGGCGAGCAGGTCCAGCAGCACGGTCGGGCGGACCACGAACATGCCGGCGTTCCAGCGGTAGCGGCCGGTCGCGAGGTACTCCTCGGCGGTCTCGGTCGACGGCTTCTCGACGAAGGCGCGCACTGCGTAGGTCCCCGCCAGGTCCGCGATCTCGTCGCCGAGGTGGATGTAGCCGAACGCCGACGAGGGGAACGCTGGCTCGATCCCGAGGGTGACCAGCCAGTCCTGGCGCGCCGCCTCGACGGCCAGGTCAACCGAGGTCGCGAAGCTCGCGGGGTCATCGATGACGTGGTCCGCCGGGAAGGAACCCATCACTGCCTCCGGGTCGGCCCGCTCGAGAAGCGCGGCGGCCAGCCCGATCGCGGCCATCGAGTCGCGCGGCGACGGCTCGGCGAGCACGGCGCTCGCCGCGAGCGTGGTCAGCTGAGCGGTCACGGCGGTGTGGTGGGCGGCGCCGGTCACGACCAGGAAGCGGTCCGCGGCCAGCGGTTCGAGCCGGGCCACGGTCTCCTGCAGGAGGGAGCTGCCGCTCCCGGTGAGGTCGTGAAGGAACTTGGGGGAGGTCGAGCGGGAGAGGGGCCACAGGCGCGTGCCGGCCCCGCCAGCGGGGATCACCGCCCAGAAGTGGTCGATTCCTGACATGGCCGCAGCCTAGGGGCAGCACCCGTCCCGGGTGCGCCCCGCGCGCCGGTACGCTCCTAGGCTGGTGCGGTGACCACCTTCTCCTCCGTGTTGTCCACGCTGCTGCGCGCCGACTCCTCGCGCCCCCTGATCACCTTCTACGACCACGCGAGCGACGAGCGGACCGAGCTGTCGGTGACGACGTACGCCAACTGGGTGGCGAAGGCGGCCTCCCTGTTGGCCGACGAGCACGGCCTCGAGCGCGGTCAGTCGCTCCATCTGGATCTGCCCGCGCACTGGCTGGTCCCGGTCTTCCTGGGCGCCGCCTGGACGGTGGGCGTGAGCGTGGGACCGGCTGATGGGGCGGACGCGGTCGTGTGCGGACCGGACGGCCTCGAGCGCTGGGCGGCCCGAGCCACCGAGCTTCCGGTGCTGGCCTGCTCACTGCTCCCGATGGGCGTCCGCTTCGCCGATCCGCTGCCGGCCGAGGTCCACGACGTCGGGCTGGAGATCTGGTCACAGCCGGATGCGTTCACCGCCTGGGACCCGCCCGGCTCTGACGACCCCGCGCTCCCGGGCGTCAGCCAGGGGGAGCTGTGGAAAGCGGCCGCCGCCGGGAGTCTCCTCACCGACGGCGGCCGCCTCCTGACGGAGGCGAACCCGGCTTCCCCACCGGGAATCGCCTCGTTCGTGGAGCCGCTCGCGCGCGGCGGCTCGCTGGTCCTGGTCTCCCACGCCGAACCGGGGCGTCTCGAGGCGACGTACGCCGCCGAGCGTGCCACGGCTCGCTTCCCTTGAGCGTGGGCCAGGAGCCCGGCCGGTCTCTCAACCGACCAAGTCGTAGGCAGCCATCCCCTCTCCCATGAACAGCCGGTGCTTGAAGCCGGTGGCCGTGGCCCGCAGGAGCCACAGGTAGCCGGTGCTCTTCTCGCGGACGAGCACATCAGGGTGTCCGACGAGGACCTCCGAGCTGACCCCCACCACCCAGTCGTACGGCGAGACGTCGAGGCTCAGGCTCCGGGGGCTGGTCAGCCCGCCGGGGCCGTTGCCCGGGTAGAGGGTCAGCTTGGAGCCGCTGCGGATGAGGCTGTCCGGGGAGCCGTCCCCGTCCCAGCGTCCGACCCCGATCTGGGCGGCCGCCTTGATCGCCCCGTGGGCGACGTAGCTGCCCCCGAGTCCTTGGAGGCCGGCACCCGGATAGATCCGCATCGCGCCACCACGGGGCTGGCCCATCAGGTCCGGCCACCCGTCACCGGTCATGTCCCCCACCGCGGCGAGGAGACCGACCTGCGCGAATCCCTTGGCGAGCTGGACTGCCTTGCCGAAGTGGCCCTGGCCGTCACCGCGGCGCAGGTAGAGCGCCCCGTTGTTCTTGTTCCGCAGGACCACGTCTCCGTGACCGTCATGGTCCCAGTCACCGACGTTGAGCAGCACGTTGGCCGCGGAGAAGCGGACGCCGGTCGGGATCGGCGCCCCGGTCTCGAAGGTGCCGGCGTTGGGGAAGACGACGAGCCGGTCGCCCCTGCGGGCCAGCAGGTCCGGAGTCGCATTGCCCGTCAGGTTGCCACCGGCGATCGAGGTCAGGCCGCGCGCCTTGCGGATCGGGCCGAGCCGATGTCCGAAGGTGCCGTCTCCGCGGGACGGCAACAGGTAGCCGTTCTTCTTGGCGGTGCGGACGAAGAGGTCCGGCCGCCCGTCGCTCGTGAAGTCACCGAAGCCGGTGATCGTGTCGTAGCCGCCCCACGCGCCCGGCACCTGCACCGGAGTGCCGAGGTGGCGGGTGCCCGTCCCGGGGTAGAGCCACAGGTGCCCGGCCCCGTCGCGGGCCAGCAGGTCGGCACGTTGGTCGCCGTTGAGGTCGCCCGTGGCGGCCAGGGCGGTGAAGCCGGAGCCGTCGATGCCGAGCTTGCGACGGGTGAAGCCACCGTCGCCGTGGCCGACGTACAGGTTCAGCTTGCCGGTGTGGGCGTTGCGGGCGACCAGGTCGTTGTTCGGGCTCCCGGCCAGGTCACCCACAGCGGTGATCAGGTCCCGGCCGTTGAGCCCCGTGGTCCTGTGAACGGGGCTGCCGAGGTCCCCGGCGCCGTCGCCGGGATAGACCGAGGCCGAGCCGGCCGCCAGCCGCACGACCACGTCGGAGCGTCCGTCTCCGGTCAGGTCGGGTGAGACCACGGCGGTGTCGTCCGCGGTCCACGGTGCGGCCACGGGTGCCGGTCGCAGAAACCGGGTGAGGCCGCCCGTCGGGATGACGAAGCCCTGTCCGTCGCTGGCGCGGCGGACGACGAGGTCGGGGTGTGGGGTCGAGGCGAGGTTGGACTCGAGCTCGCGCCCGGACCAGCCGCGCTGGGCCTCGGCGGCGAGCACCCGGATCCGGGGGATCTTGGCATAGAGGTAGCGGCCCGGGCACGCGGTCTGTCCGGCGTCCCGGTGGCCGTTGATGGCCTCGAAGTACTTCGAGCCGACCCACTGCCTGGTGGAGGACGCATCAACGCCGTGGAGCGAGAGCTTCCAGGCGAACAGGGCGCCATAGGCCTGGACCATCGCCCCGGACGGCTGCTTGATGTCGTAGTTGCCGATCGCCGACATCGCGAAGGAGTTCTCGTTGTAGTTGAGCGTGTGCGCCCCGACCACCGGGCGGTCGACACCGCCGTAGCGCCCCTCCCAGATCCGACCGAACCGGTCGACCACGAAGTTGTAGCCGATGTCGCTCCAACCCTTGGACTGGGTGTGGTAGGCGTAGATGCTGCGGATGATGCCCGGAACCTCGGCACGCGTGTAGTCGTTGGCGTTGACCGTGTGGTGGACGAAGCCGGCGTGCACCTCGTAGTAGTGCAGCGAGCTCTTCTCGCGCATCCGCTCATCGGCGCCCCACTGTGCGCGGGAGTAGATGACGGGCTTCGGGGTGTAGCTGGCGGTCTGGAGCGAGATGTCGCCGGGATCGGTCGGGTCCGTCGGCGGCGGGTCCGTCGGCACGGGCGGGTCGGTGGGCTCCGTCGAGCCGTCCATGGTGCCGGTGTCGAGTGCCGGCGACTCCACAGCGGTCTTGGGTGCCTTGCCCGGGTCGATCACGGCGAGCTTCATGTCTGCCGGGACCTCGCCGGTGCTCGAGAGCGCCCGAACCTGGACCTGGTCGACGTTGCCCACGAGGAGCTCGTCGCTGCCGGGACGCGCGTGCCGGCCCTCGGCGGTGTCGGGGTCCGGCCCGTGCTCGGAGTCATAGGGCAGCTGGGTCCACGCCGACCACTCGTCGTGCGTGCTGGTGCGCACCTGGAGGCTGAGCTCCTGGTCGGAGATCGGCTCATCGTGCGCCCAGGTCACACCGACGGCGCCGTAGCCCACGACGGGCTGCGGGGTGCTGGTGACCTCGGCGCTGCCCGGCACGACACCGGGGGTGACCCGCGCCTGAAGAGCCGTGACAGCGACCTTGCTGCCTCGGGCCACCGGGGCGGCGGTGAGGGGGTACTCCGTGACCGTGGGGTCGATGACCTCGGCCGGGACCAACGACTTGCGGGAGGTGGCCCGGGTGTACGCCGCGAGGTCACCGGTGACGGCCAGGCGCGAGGTTGCCCGGGCCCCCGCTCCGGGCTCTTCGCGGACCACGTCGAGGGTGACGACGCTGGCCGCCGGGGTGAGGGCAGCGAGCACCACCGCGAGGGCCAGCAGTTGCTGGCAGGCGGTGACGAAACGAGTCTTGCTGGGCGGCATTTGAGTTACTCCAGTGCGGGGGAAGATTCACACGTTGCGCAACTTTCACACGAGTCACACCAGTCACGGAAGAGTTGGTGAGTAACTACAAACGTGTAATTTCCACTCGACACGCCGAGCCATCGACGATTTGTCAAGTCTGCCGGAAAACCCGGCCCCGCGCCGCCCGACGTCAGATGTCGGCGCCGAACTCCTCGTCGTCCTCGAGGTCGTTCTCGTCGGGTTCCTCGCCCGGGGTCTCGTCGTCGTACTTGAGGAAGCGGATCCCCTCGGCCACGTCGCCGTCGAACCCGACGCGCCCCTTCTCGAGGACGATCACGCGATCGCACATCTTGCGGACCGAGCCTGCGGCGTGGCTGACGTAGAACAGGGTGCGTCCGCTGTCGCGGATCTCCTGCATCCGCTCCATGCACTTCTTCTTGAACGGCCGGTCGCCGACCGCGAGCACCTCGTCGGCCAGAAAGATGTCGGAGTCCACGTGGATCGCCACCGCGAACCCCAGGCGGGCGAACATGCCGGACGAGTAGTTGCCGACGGGAGTGTCGAGGAAGCGGCCGATGTCGGCGAAGTCGACGATCGAGTCGAACTTGTTCTTCGTCTCCTGCTCGGTCATCCCGAGGATCGCCGCGTTGAGGTAGACGTTCTCCCGGCCCGTGAGCTGCGGGTGGAACCCCGCTCCCGTGGCGATCAGGCCCGAGATCCGGCCGCGGGTCTGCACGCTGCCACCATCGGGTCGCATCACGCCGTTGACGAGCTTGAGCAGCGTGCTCTTGCCGGAGCCGTTGAGCCCCATCAGCCCGATCGACTCGCCCTGCTCGACGGTGAAGGAGACGTCCTCCAGTGCCCGGAAGGTGTTTGTGACGTCCTGCCCACGGGCTCGCGCGACCATCACCTGCTTCGCGGTGCGGTGGTAGCGGAGCGTGAACTCCTTGCTGACGTTCTCGACGACGATCGAGGTGCGGTCCGAAGCGGACGAGCTCTGGCCAGCCACTACAGACGCTCCGGGATCTTGTTCTCGAGCCGGGAGAAGACCAGCTGTCCGATGATCAGCAGCACGACCGAGCCGCCGAGTGCTCCGAAGCCCCAGCCGAACAGGTGGCTCGGCAGCCGCTCGTTGATGCTCAGCGCAGGGTCCGAGGACGCACCGACCCAGAAGGCCCGCTGGAAGAGCAGCACGGCGTCCGCGATCGGGTTGAACAGGTAGTAGTCCGCAAAGGTGCCGAACCGCTTGGGGACGAAGCTGTAGGGGTAGATCATCGGGACGCCGAAGCGCACGAAGTTGGTGAGCACGGTGACGGCGCTGGAGAAGTCCCGGAAGAAGACGTTCGCGGCGCTGAACAGCAGCGCCAGGGCGGTGCCGAGCACCATGATGATCGCCAGCGCGAGCGCGGCCGCGCCCATGCCTGCAGGGTCCGGGGACCAGCCGGCCATCAGGGTCGCGATCAACAGGATCACGATCTGCGGCCCGACGTGGAACAGCGAGACCAGCATCGAGGCCACCGGGAACATCTCGCGGGGCAACGCCATCTTCTTCACCAGCGCCTTGTTGCGCACGATCGAGCGGGTGCCCGCGTTGAAGGTCTCGGTGAAGAAGTGGACGACGATCAGCGCGGAGAAGATGTGGATCGCGAAGTTCGGGACGTCCTGGTGCAGCCGGAAGAGCTTGCCCATGACGAACCAGTAGATGAAGAACTGCGACAGCGGGTTGATGTAGGACCAGAGCAGCCCCAGGAAGGAACCCTGGTAGCGCGCGCTGATCTCACGACGGACGAGCAGCTTGAGGAGGTACCGACGCCGGAAGACCCCGAGCAGCCCGTTCGACGCGGCCGGGGCCACGAGCGGGGCGTCAACGACCCGCACCGTGGGGTGCGCCTCACTCATCGGCGGACCGCTCATTCCCGGTGGGGTCGGTCCACGGCCGGAACGTCTCGTCCCAGGCCTCCGGTGACGTGATGCGGTCCAGGCTGGAGCGGTACTCCTTCGCCAGCCGGGGCCACTCGCGGCGATACCGCTCGTGGACCGCGAGGGTCCGTTTCATCAGATCGCGGAACAGCTCGGGATCACGCTGGTAGAAGGCCGCCGAGCTGCCGTCGTTCATCGAGACGATCGCGGAGTCGTACGACGCCAGGCGGTACCACTTGGCGTCCATGGCCCGGACCTCCGCCTCGGGGTGCTGGCGCGAGAGGTCGCGCGGCGCCTTCAGCTGCCGCAGCGGCTGGAGCCCGGCGCTCACCAACTGGGCCAGGCGACCCGGCACCTCTGAGGCGTCCTTGCCCTTGCGCGGAGGCTTCTCGCGCTTCACCGAAGGGAAGGCGTCCGGGTCGGCCTCGAGCTGGGCGTCCGGGAACTGCTTGCGGAAGGCATTGACCTCCCCCAGCCGGGTGGCCAGGAGCGGGTGCAGCCCGTCGGGTCCGGCGAGCACGTCCTCCATGGCCATCAGCCGGAGCTCGGCAGTGGAGTACTGCATCGAGACCAGGTGTGCGATCTGGTGGTTGAGGCTCTCCCGGATCAGTCGGCCACCCTTGGGGTAGGGCGAGTGCAGCAGCGCCGCGACGAAGCGGTTGCGCTGGTGGAAGTAGGCCTGCCAGTCGAGCGCGTCGTTCTTGTCGGCCCAGGGGACGTGCCACACCGCTGCACCCGGCAGCGTCACGGTCGGGTAGCCGGCCGCCTTGGCACGCAGGCCGAACTCCGAGTCGTCCCACTTGAGGAAGAGTGGCAGTGAGAGGCCGATCTCGGCCAGCACCTGGCGCGGGATCAGGCACATGAACCAGCCGTTGAAGTCGACGTCGACGCGCTTGTGCAGCCAGCGCGACGAGCGCAGGTTGCGGGCGGCGAAGTCCCAGTCGGGATAGACGTCCGGCGGCGACTGCCACCAGAAGCGCCAGGGCTGGATGATCTCGCCGAAGCTGTGCAGTCGCGAGCGGGAGTAGATGCTGAACATGTGCCCGCCCACGATGGTGGGTCGGCGGGCGAGGTCCCCGAAGGTGATCGCCCGGATGATGCCCTCGGGCTCGCAGACGACGTCGTCGTCCATCATCATCGCGTAGGTCGCCGTGCCCTTGCGGACCGACTCGAGCTGTCCGCGGGCGTAGCCACCCGACCCGCCGAGGTTGCCCTGCTCGATGACGCGCAGCAGCGAGCCCAGCGAGCCCTCGGCCTTGGCGAAGTACGGCGAGTCGACGACCTTCTGGGTGCCCTGCTCCATCACGAAGACGGTGTCGAGGTAGTCGCGGAGCACCTCGTCGTCACCGATCTGACCCAGCAGCTTGGCGCAGAAGTCGGGACGGTTCATCGTCGTGATGGCGAGGTCGACGGTGCCGTGCTGGGCACGGTCCTCGGGCACGTCCGCGGTCCACTCGGCGGAGTCGACCACCACGTCCTCGTCACCGGCGACGACGTTGTACCAGTACCAGCCGCCGTCGACGAAGGGCTTGAGGGTCAGGTCGAAGGTGAAGATCCCGCCGGACTCGGAGCCGGTGGAGGCCGAGTCGACGCGTTGGGAACGACCGTTGGCCATCGACTTGTAGACGGTGACGCTGGCCCCGCGGCCGCTCAGGCTCACCGTCAGCGTGACCTCGTTGACGACCGTCCAGCGTCGCCAGTAGCTGGCGGGGAAGGCGTTGAAGTAGGTGCCGAACGAGAGCCGCTCACCCTGCTTGATCCGCAATGCGGTGCGGGACTCGATCTGGTCGGGATGGATCGTCACCCCGCTCGCGGTCGACTGGCGGATCGCGGCGTTGTTGAGAGCCTTGGCCGAGCGGGAACCGCCGATCTCGTACTTGTCGGCGTCGAGCTTGGCGTCGTCGGGGTCGACGTACAGCGCGAGCACGTCGAAGTCCCGGTCCAGGGGCAGGATCTGGCGCTGAAGCAGTCTCGTGGTCATTCCACGCCTCCGCTCTGCAGGGTCGCACCTTCAGCGAAGTGCGGCCTGAGCAAATTGTCGAACATGGACAGGGCCGAACCGATCGCCATGTGCATGTCGAGGTACTTGTAGGTGCCGAGTCGGCCCCCGAACAGGACCATGGGCTCCAACTTGGCGAGCTCGCGGTACTTCAGAAGCTTGGCGCGGTCCTCCGCGGTGTTGATCGGGTAGTAGGGCTCGTCGTCCTCACCGGCCGCCCGGGAGTACTCGTGGACGATGACCGTCTTGCCCGAGATGTAGGTGCGCTCGGGGTGGAAGTGCTTGAACTCGTGGATCCGGGTCCAGGGCACCTCCTGGTCGTTGTAGTTCATCACGGCGCAGCCCTGGAAGTCGTCGACGTGCTTGACCTCGGCCTCGAGGTCGACCGTCCGCCAGGAGAGCCGACCCTCGGAGTTGTTGAAGTACTCGTCGACCGGGCCGGTGTAGACGATCGGCACCTTGCCCTTGAACTCCTCGGCCACGTCGAAGAAGTCGGTCTCGAGCCGGACCTCGATGTTGGGGTGGTCGGCCATCTTGGTCAGCCAGGCGGTGTAGCCGTCGACCGGGAGGCCTTCGTACTTGTCGTTGAACCAGCGGTTGTCGAAGTTGTAGCGGACCGGGAGCCGGGTGATGATGTCCGCGCTCAGCTTCGTCGGGTCCGTCTGCCACTGCTTCGCGGTGTAGCCCTTGATGAACGCCTCGTAGAGCGGGCGCCCGATCAGCGAGATCGCCTTCTCCTCGAAGTTGGAGGTTTCTGCGGTGTCGAACTCGCTGGCCTGCTCGGCGATCAGGGCCCGCGCCTCGTCCGGCGTGTGGGACTTGCCGAAGAACGAGTTGATCAGCGCCAGGTTCATCGGCAGTGAGTAGACCTGACCGTCGTACTGGCCGAAGACGCGGTGCTGGTAGTTCGTGAAGGACGTGAACCGGTTGACGTACTCCCAGACCCGCTCGTTGGAGGTGTGGAAGAGGTGCGCGCCGTAGACGTGCATCTCGATCCCGGTCTCCGGGTCGGCCTCGCTGTAGGCGTTGCCCCCCAGATGATGGCGACGCTCGAGCACCAGGACCTTGAGGCCGAGCTCGTTGGCACACCGCTCGGCGATGGTCAGCCCGAAGAATCCGGAGCCGACGATGACCAGATCGGGCGCGGCGGAGTCGGGCGCGGACGTGGGCTCGGGCACTGGCACGGACAAGGGGGCCTCTCCTGACGGTTGATGCGGCGGCAAGTCTAGCGACGCGGGGACGGTGGCTCGGGCACGCGACGCATGGTGCGGGCCGACCCGATGGCCCGGGTCACATTGCGCACCTCGGCCCACCCACCTCGCAGAGGGCTCAGGACGATCACGGCCAGGACGATCAGGTAGGGCTTGAGCCGGACCAGGAGGTTCTCGCCGTACCGGAAGTGGACCACGAAGAGGTTCCGGAACATGTAGAACCCCTTCCACGTGTCCAGGGAGTGCTGCTGGTCGAAGTCGAGCTGACGGACCAGCACCGCGTCGCGGATCCCCCAGATGCGGAAGCCGGCGCGCCGGGCCCGCAGGGCGAAGTCCACGTCGTCGTAGAAGATGAAGTACGACGGGTCCGGCAACCCGATCGCGTCGACGACCTCACGGCGGAACATGAAGCCCTCGAAGGCGACGTTCTGGAGCTCCACCCGCCGGGGCATCGCGGCCCGGGTGCCGTAGTCCGTCTCGACCATCCCGGTCTTGGGCTTGATCGTGAGCGGGTTGCGCAGGTCGAACCGGGTCGCGGCCTTCTCCACCAGGCGTCCAGCGGTGTCCTCGCGCACGGACATCACACAGGCCTCGTCCTCAACCATCAGCAGGGCGAGGCAGTCCGGGGCCGGAACGACGTCGTCGTCCACCAGCCAGATCCGGTCGAACCCGGCGGCGTACGCCTGCTGGACCCCGAGGTGGAAGCCTCCGGCGCCGCCGAGGTTCTCGGACAGGTGCGTGATCCTCAGCGGCAGGTCGTTGCGGTCCAGGACGTCACCGGTGTGGTCGACGCTGGCGTTGTCGATCACGTACACGGCATCCGGGGGGTGCGTCTGGTGGGCGAGCCCGTCGAGCATCCGCACCAGCAGATCGGCTCGGTTGAACGTCACGATGACGACGGCCACGGTCTCGGTCATCGCAGGAACCTCTGATGCCCGGTGAAGTCGCCGGCCAGTCCCGCGCGCATCGCACCGGCGCTGAGCGCGAGCCGCCGTGGGGAGGGCCTGGTGAAGGAGTAGAACCACACCGTCTTGGCCACGAACAGCAGGGCGTGGCGCCAACCGCGGTACTCGCGGAGGTTGAGCAGGTTGTTGCGCGCCATGCAGTAGTGCTTGAGGTCGCTCGGGGTGTGGTTGTACGTCGTGCGGCCGAACATCATCGGCGTACCGAGCTCACCCACGCTCGGGTGGCGCACCTGTGCACCAACGAGTGTGGCGACCCGGCCACCAGCGCGCTCCGCGCGCAGGCGGTACTCGTGGTCGTCGCCCCAGATGAAGAACTCCTCACGGGGCAGGCCGATCCGCTGGACCAGGTCGCGGGTCACCAGCACGCCGTTGAAGGGGATCACCACGTCCCGGATCATGCCGTCGGTGGCCGCGGCGACGACGTCGGGCATGGCGTGCACCACGCGGGTGCCCCCTGGGAGCCGGATGGGGAAGACCAGCCGGTCGGGGTCGGCCTCGTCGACGACGACCGGGCCCCAGAAGTCGAGGTCGGCGCGGTGCTCCAGCAGGCTCGCCAGGCAGCCGGCGTCGGGCAGCCCGTCGTCGTCCATCAACCAGGCCAGGTCGGCACCGCGCTCCATGGCCCAGGCCAGACCGTCGTGGAAGCCGCCGGCCCCGCCCCGGTTGCTGCTCAGCGTGCGGGCGTGGACCTGCGGCGCGGAGTCCGTCGCCTCGAGCGAGGCCAGCCACTCCCCCGTGCCGTCGGTGGAGGCATTGTCGATGACCAGGACCTCGGCCAGCTCCGGCACCTCGCCGAGCCGCGTCACCAAGGTGCGCAGCAGCGCGATCCGGTTGAAGGTGACCACGACGGCCACGACGCGCGGCAACGTCTCGTCCTCGATCACGGCCCACACCCTACGGGGACGGCCGGGGAGGCCGGCCCCTCGCGGGTGGCAGCCTCGTCGGCTGGGACAATCCGGTGGTCTTGACGTACCTGGTGCGTCACAGCCACCGGCTTGTTCCTCACCGGCGCATCCCGACCGGTCAGCCGGTGCAGTCCGTCAGCCCCAGTGCTGCTGCCATGTCGTTTGCCTCACCGAACGGGTTGGTGTCGCCGTTGATGAGGCTCGGGTCTGCCTGGACCGCGTCGATCCCGCCCTGTAGCGAGTCCAGCATGGCCGTGACGTCGGCGTCGCTGCCTTCCGGGGCGCCGAGCGCCTCGATGTCGTCGTGCTGTCCCTGGATGTTCGGCACCAGGGTGTCGGAGGCGAACGCCTCGATCTCGTCCTGGCTGGGGTTGTCGCCCAGCGCGTCGGCCGCGGACTGGATCTCGGCGTTCCCCGAGGCGCAGACCGCGTTGGCCTGCTCGGTGAAGTCCGCGGTCGAGATCGCAGGCGCCGCGGAGGTGGTGGAGTCCGAGGGCTTCGCGTTGTTGCTGTCGCTGCCGCCGCAGCCGGTCAGCGCGAGGCTGACGCCCAGCGCGAAAGCGGGGAGCAGGATCCTGGTATTCATCATCGGTGGCGCCTTTCGTCAGTTCTCGTGGGCGATCCCGAGATGACGGGCGACCCGACCAGCCGTCGCGGCGAGACTAACCCTCCCGGTCCCCGCCTGCACGTGTCATTCAGCAGGCGGAGCCGAGGTCGTCGGACTGGTTGGCGGCGTACCCCTCGTGGAGTGACCCCACCGAGCCACCAGTGACGACGCCGGCGGCGTGCTTCTTCCCTCTCGTCGGGGCCGGGGCCTGGCCCTCGGCGCGGTCGATGGCCTCGGAGACCTTCTTCTTGATCAGGCCGATGTCCGGCTCGGCTGTGTTGATCATGGGCGGGACCAGCGAGAGCGTCGAGACCTTCTGGGCCTTGGCCTTCAGGGCGAGCGCCATGAAGCGGTCGACCTCGCTGACCGGGATGTCGGTCGAGATCATCGCCGAGCTCGCCGTCGCGATCTTCTCGAAGTTGCTCACCGCCACCTGCGGACTGATCTGGTTGAGCATCGCGTTCATGACGCACTTCTGCCGCGCCATCCGCGAGTAGTCGTCGGAACCCTCACGGGCCCGGGCGTACCAGAGCGTGTCGTGGCCGTTGAGCCGCCGGACGCCCGGCTGGATGTAGCCGGTGACGTCGGAGCCGAGCCCACCGACCGGGATCGGTGAGCGCACGTTGAGGGTGACGCCCCCCACGGCGTCGACGAGGTCCTTGAACCCCTGCAGGTTGACCATCGCCCAGTAGTTGATCTTGAGTCCCGTGATCCCTTCGATCGCCATGATCGTGGCGTCCATGCCGGGCGTCTTGCTGTGCCCGAAGAGCTCGGTGTTGTCCTGAGCCCAGGTGCTGACCCCGTTGAGGTAGTCCGCGTCGAACCCGTCGGGGAACTGCTCCCGCATGACGGAGCCCTTCACGAAGGGAAAGTGCTCCATGTTGCGGGGCAGCCCGATGAGGACCGTCCGGCCGGTGTCGGCGTCGATGCTGGCGATGGTCATCGAGTCGGGCCGCAGTCCCCAGCGCCCGGCTCCGGAGTCGCCGCCGACGAGCAGCACGTTGTAGCGCCCGTCGTGGCTCCCGGACGCAGCGCCGTTGCCGAACATGGTCAGGACGAAGTCGCGCTGGATCCCGACGAGGTGCGCGCCGAAGAGCAGCGAGCCGGCGACCGAGAGGCAGAGGAAGCCGTTGACCCCGACGGCAGCGCGCCGGTGCCCCATCAGCAGCGTGAGGGGTTGGCCGATCCGCCAGGCATCCACGAAGAGCCCGGCCCAGCCGATGGCCGCGAGCATCAGGGCGAAGCGCAGCAGCCCGAGCATCAGGGGGTTGAAGACCAGCCAGAAGGCCAGCTGGTGCCAGACCAGCCCGACCGCCAGGGTGGTGACCAGGGTGAGCCCGATGCCGAACCAGATCCGCAGCGCGAGGCGTCCGATCCGGGCGTTTCCGGCCACGAGCTGCGCCGAGCCCGGCAGCACGAGGGTCATCACCATCAGGGCAATGGCCCGACGGAAGCGCACGCGAGCCGCGCGGTCACCCGCGCTGAAGCGCGCGGCGGACTGGTGGCTGTCGTGCGACCCGGGGGAAGAGACGGGTGGCATCGAGATGCCTCTCTGCTGTGGGGAAGTTCTGCCCGTCAGTATCACCAGTCACAGGGGTCACACCGGGTCGCGACTCGCCGGATGTTCGCAATGGAGCCGGATCGCCGAAGCGAGCGATGCGTCGGGCTCGCGGTCGGCAAACACGAGCCGGACGGCGTCCGGGTCCGGGTTGCCGAGGTCCGGGCCGCGCCAGGCCAGCCGGAGACCGACCCGTTCCGCCGTACGCCGGGACGCCACGTTGTGCTCCAGCAGGTAGGCGATCACCGGCCGGTCGGGATCGACTGCGTGGGCAGCCTTCAGGGCCGTGGCAGCGAGCTCGGTGGCGTAGCCGCGCGCGTGGACCGCCGGGCTGAGCCGGTAGTAGAGGTTCCACCACGGGCACCAGGCAGGCACCGAGCAGCCACCCCGTCCGACCACCGGCCCCCCGTCAACCGTGCGCACCGACCAGTAGCCCAGGCCGTGCTCGGTCCACCGCGCCTCGTCACCGGCGACCATTGCGGCCGACTGCGCTCGAGTCATGTGGCGTCCACTCGGAAAGTGGCTCCAGGTCGCCGGGTCCGCGTGGATCGTGTGCAGGTCGTCGACGTCATCCTCGACCGCGGCGTCCAGCCACAGCCGGGCGGTTCGCGCGCGGCGCCACTCCCCCATCTCAGTCGGTCCTCCGACCGCTCTCGATCTCCTGCTTCCTGGCCATCCGGTGGGCGCGGCGGATCTCGGCCTCACGCAGCCGGCGCACCTCGTCGGGCGTCTCCGGGACCAGCTGCGGGATCTCGCGGGAGCGACCCTCGGCGTCGATGGCCACGAAGACGAAGTACGCCGACGCGACGTGCAGGGAGGTCACCGACGGGTCGTTCCACGGCTGGGCCTCGATCCGGACCCCGATCTCCATCGAGGAGCGGCCCGTCCAGTTGACCTGGGCGAAGGTCCGGACGATGTCGCCGACGTGGACCGGCTCGAGGAAGGCCATCTCGTCCATGGCGGCGGTGACGGCCGGGCCGCCACTGTGCCGCTGGGCGACCGCGCCAGCGGTGGAGTCGGCCAGCTTCATGATCTCGCCGCCGTGGATGTTGCCGAGCAGGTTCGCCTCGCGCCCGGAGGTGATGACCGCCAGCGAGACGCGGGCGTACGAAGGGGGCCGGGTCTCGGGACCATTCTCGGGGCTGGGATTCGGGTCCGCGCTCATGGCGGCACCGTAACGTCACGCCTCCGGAGTCGGCTCCAGCGGTCCGGCCAGGGTCCCGGCCAGCAGCCCGTGGTGCGGCTGGTCGGGGCGGGTCTGCTCGCTCATCGGGACCCCTAGATCTCTTCCGGCACCATCTCGATGGCACCGGCCGGGCACTCGGCCACACAGAGTCCGCACCCCTTGCAGTAGTCCAGGTCGATCAGGTACGGCGGGTCGCCGTCGAGCTTGATGACCGCGTTGTCGGGGCAGACGCCGAAGCAGTTGTCACAGGAGAAGCAGTTCCCGCAGGACAGGCATCTGCGCGCCTCGTAGAGGGCCGTCGACTCGTCGAGGCCGGTCACGACCTCGTCGAAGGTCGACTGGCGGCGCACGGTCTCCAGCATCGTCCGGTGGGTGCGCGTCGCGTCGGCGTAGTACCAGGTGTTCAGGGCCGCGAACTCCGCCAGTGAGCGTGGCGGTGCCGCCTCGGGAACCCGACCGGCGAGCCAGTCGTCGAGGTGTCCGGCGGCGCGGCGGCCGTGCCCGACGCCGACCGTGACCGACCGCTCCCCGGGGACCATGTCGCCTCCTGCGAAGACCCCCGGCAACCCGGTCATCAGGTTCGCGTCGACCGCCACCACGCCGTCGCGCACCTCCAGCCCGGGGACCCCCTCGACGAACGACAGGTCGGCGTCCTGTCCGAGGGCGAGCACCAGGGAGTCGGCCGAGAGGATCTCGGTCTGCCCCGTCGGCTGGGGGAAGCCCGACTCGTCGAGCTCCATGCGCTCGACGGTCAGGGCGCCGTCGTCGACCTGGGCGATCGTGGTGAGCCAGCGGAAGAGCACTCCCTCCTCCTCGGCCTCGCGGACCTCGCTCTCGTGTGCCGGCATCCGGTCGCGGGTGCGCCGGTAGACGACCAGTGCCTCGTCCGCGCCGAGCCGCTTGGCAGTCCTGGCCGCGTCCACGGCCGTGTTGCCCCCGCCGTAGACCGCCACCCGTCGGCCCAGCAGCGGGCGCTCGCCCTCGGCCAGCCCGTGCAGCATCGAGACGGCGTCCAGCACGTGGGCCGCGGAGCCGGCGGGCAGATACGCCCGCTTGCCGATCTGGGCACCGACGGCGAGGAACGCGGCGTCGTACTCGCCCTCGGACATCGTGGCCGCCAGGTCCTCGACCTTAGCGTCCAGCTCCAGGCGCACCCCCAGGTCCAGGATCCGCTGCACCTCGGCATCGAGGACATCGCGAGGCAGCCGGTACGCCGGGATCCCGAATCTCATCATCCCGCCCGCCATCGGGCCAGCCTCGAGGATCGTCACGTCGTGCCCGCGCCGGGCGAGGTGGTAGGCCGCGGAGAGCCCGGAGGGGCCGGCCCCGACGACGAGGACCCGTTTGCCGGTTG
>JBKJLD010000007.1:0-13363 GCA_046597165.1 Nocardioides sp. | reverse complement strand
ACGTGAAGTCCAAGGTCGCGCGCTACAAGGCGCCCTCGTCGGTGGAGTTCCGCGAGGAGCTGGCTCGCACCGCCACCGGCAAGCTGCAGAAGTTCAAGCTGCGCGCGCCCTATTGGGAGGGCCGCGACCGCCAGGTCAACTGATCGCCGTGCCGATCGGTGAGAATGACGCCATGCCCGCTCTCAGCGACGTCGTCGACCTGCTCCACGGATGGTTCCCGCCCGATACGGCGGACGGCTGGGACGCCGTCGGTCTCGTGTACGGCGACCCGGCGGCCCCGGTGCGCAAGGTGCTCTTCGCGGTCGACCCGACCCTCGAGGTGGCCGTCGAGGCGGCGGCGTGGGGCGCCGACCTGCTCGTGGTGCACCACCCGCTCTTCCTCAAGGCAGTCCACGGCTTCGCAGCGACCACCCCGAAGGGCCGCACCCTGGCCACGCTGGCCGGGGCCGGCTGCGCGCTGCTGACCGCCCACACCAACGCCGACCAGGCCCTGGGGGGTGTCTCCGAGGCGTTCGCGACGGCGCTGGGGCTGGGCGACCTCGCGCCCATCGCTGCGCGCGCGGGCGACCGGCTCGACAAGCTCACCGTCTACGTCCCCCGGGGCGACGCCGACCGGCTCCGGGCGGCGTTGGCCGACGCGGGCGCCGGGCGGATCGGGGACTACGACGGGGCGTCCTTCTCGACGCCGGGGGAGGGCCGGTTCCGGCCGCTGTCCGGGGCGAACCCCACGATCGGCGAGGTCGGCGTGGCCGAGACCGTCGCGGAGACGCGCATCGAGGTGGTGCTCGAACGCGGGCTCCGGGCGGCCGTGGTCGCCGCGATGCTGGCCACTCACCCCTACGAGGAGCCCGCCTACGACGTCGTCGAGCTGGCCGACCCGGGGACCGGCTCGACCGGCTCCGGCCGGGTGGGCACCGTCGCCGAGACCACGCTGGGGGAGTTCGCCGCCTTGGTTGCCGCGGCTCTGCCCGCCACCGCTCACGGTGTCCGGGTCGCCGGCGACGCCGGACGTGTCGTGCGACGGGTGGCGGTGTGCGGTGGCGCGGGCGACTTCCTGCTCGACGACGTGCTCAGGACCGACGTCGACGTCTACGTCACCAGTGACCTGCGCCACCATCCCGCCTCCGAGTTCCGCGAGCAGGACGGTCCGGCGCTGGTCGACGTGGCCCACTGGGCCGCCGAGTGGACCTGGCTCCCGGTGGTGCAGAGGCGGCTGGTCGAGGCGTTGGGCGATACGGTGGAGACCCGGGTCAGCACCACGTGCACCGACCCGTGGCAATTCCGAATCTGAACAGTGCCGCACCACCCGAGGAGCCCACGCTGAAAGCCGACCCCGCCGCCCAACTGAAGCTGCTCGAGGTCCAGGTGCTCGACGCCCGGGCCGACCTGTTGCGTCACCAGCTGGCCAACCTGCCGGAGACCGCGGAGATCGCCTCGCTGGAGGGGGGCCGCGTCGAGCTCGACAACCAGGCGCGCGACCTGCGGATCATCGTCGACGACCTCACGGTCGAGCAGAAGAAGGTCGACCGCGACGTCGAGCAGGTCAAGACCCGCCGCAAGCGTGACCAGGACCGGATGGACCAGGGGCTGATCAGCAACCCCAAGGACCTCGAGCGGATGCAGCACGAGATGGTCTCCCTGGAGCGCCGGATCAGCTCGCTGGAGGACGACGAGCTCGAGATCATGGGCCGCATGGAGGACCACCAGCGCGACCTCGACGAGCTGACCGTGCGGATCGACGCGATCGACGAGCAGGTCGGTGTGCTGGCCGCCTCGCGCACCGAGAAGTCGGCCGGCGTCGAGGAGGAGCTCGCCGGGCTGGTCGGCAAGCGCGAGCAGGAGATCGTGGGTCTGCCCGAGGACCTGCTGGCGCTCTACGACAAGCTGCGTGGCAACCGTCGGGGCGTGGGCGCGGCCGAGCTCCGCCAGGGTCGGTGCACCGGCTGCCAGCTGAGCATCGACAAGGCCGAGCTGGACGTCATCCGGCGCGCGCCGGTCGACCTGGTCGTCCGCTGCGAGGAGTGCTCACGGATCCTCGTCCGCACCCCCGAGTCAGGCCTGTGAGCGCAGCGCGCCGGGTCGTCATCGAGGCCGACGGGGGTTCTCGCGGCAACCCCGGCCCCGCGGCGTACGGCGCGCTGCTGAAGGACGCCGACACCGGTGCGGTGATCGCGGAGGACGGGACCACGATCGGGGTGGCCTCGAACAACGTGGCGGAGTACTCCGGCCTGATCGCCGGGCTGCGGCTGGCTGCCGAGTTCGCGCCGGACGCCGTCATCGAGGTCCGGATGGACTCCAAGCTGGTCGTCGAGCAGATGGCCGGGCGCTGGAAGATCAAGCATCCGGCGATGGTGCCCCTGGCGGCCGAGGCGCGAGCCCTCGCGCCCGCAGGCACGACGTACACCTGGGTCCCGCGCGAGCGCAACGGCCACGCCGATCGGCTGGCCAACGAGGCGCTGGACGGCAAGCGGCACGGCGTGACGGTCGCAGGGGAGAACCCCGCGTCCGACTCCGTGATCGAGGCGATCGAGAGCCCCGTCGAGTCGCCCCCGAGCGTGCAGAGCAAGCTGCGCGGCTGGTCGGCGGGCGCCGGCACCCCGACGACGCTGGTGCTGGTGCGCCACGGCGTCACCCCGCACACAGTCGAGAAGCGGTTCTCCGGTGGCCTGGCGAGCGCCAACCCCGGTCTGAGCGACGACGGCCGGGCACAGATCCGCGCCGCCGCCGAGTGGCTCGCGCCGCTGGCCGAGAAGGTCGATGCCGTCATCTCCTCACCCGTACGCCGCACCCTGGAGTCGGCGGAGATCATCGGCGCCGTGCTGGGGCACCCCGTCGAGGTCGAGCCGGGCTTCGCAGAGATGGAGTTCGGCAGCTGGGACGGCAAGACGTTCACCGAGGTCGCCGAGCACCACAAGGCCGAGCTGGACGCCTGGCTGGGCTCGCTCGACGTGCCGCCGGGCGGTGGGGAGTCGTTCCGGGTGGTCGAGGAGCGCGTCCTCGCGGGACTCCAGCGGGTCCTGGACGCCCACGCCGGCAAGACCGTCGTCGTGGTCAGCCATGTGACCCCGATCAAGACGCTGGTCGCGCACGCCGTCGACGCGCCCCTGGGCTCGGTCTTCGCGATGGAGCTCAGCCCCGCGTCGGTGAGCGTGGTGTCGTTCTTCCGCGGTGGACCCGACGGCACGGAGCCGCGCGGCTCGATGCGGATGTACAACGCGCTCCCGCCGGGCAACGACGCCTTCGGCGGCGCCCAGCACTGGTAGGTCGCGTCCCGGTTGGCTCAGACCTCTCGGACGACCACGTCGAGCTGGGTGCCCTTCGCGGTGGCGGGACCGGTCTCGACGCTCCAGCCGAGCGTGCCGAGCAGCTCGGCCAGCTTCGCGGGTGTGGTCGGGTTGCCGCCGTCCTCGAGCAGGGCGCGGACGATGCGGCCCTTGGTCGCCTTGTTGAAGTGGCTGACGACGGACCGCTTGCCGTGGCTCTCGTGCAGCACCCGGACGGTGGCCACGCGCCTCGCGAGCTCGGCCGGCGGCCGCCAGAACGCGGCGTACATCGACGACCGGAGGTCGACCAGCAGTCCGGAGCCGACGGCGCTCGTCAGCGCAGGGCCGAGGGCTTCGCGCCAGACGGCAGCGACCGGGCCGAGGCCGGGCAGCGTGGCGTCGCCGGAGAGTCGGTACGCCGGGATCCGGTCGCCGGGGCGGACCAGGCCGAACAGCGACGAGGTGACCGCCAGGCGGGTCGCGGTGCGGCGCTTCGCCGCAGCCGACAGGCTCGCCACGTCGAGAGCGTCGTAGAGGACCCCGGCGTAGACCCGGTCGGCCCGCGCGGTCGACGCCGAGCGGAGCCCCGCGTTGAGGCGCACCAGGTCCTGCTGGGTGGTGCCCACCCCGAGGGTCGCGGCCGCGACCTCGACGTCGCCCGAGCAGAGCTCGACGAGCGCGTCCAGAACGCGTTCGCGCGCTCCCCCCAGTTCGGGGAAGCTCAGGTCACCGGGGGACAGGGGGCGACCCCGGCCAGGAACGGTTTTGCCCTCACTCGGGGGGAGCACGATCAGCACGGGCCAAGGCTAGGGTGCTGCCCATGCCGAGCAATCGAGTGGTGCACGTCCGGACGGCCGGCCAGGGGGTGGCGGCCCAGAGTCTGCGGGAGGGCATCGCCAGGATCCAGGCCGATCTCTCGGTCTCGCCGGAGTTCCTGCCGGAGGTCGAGCGCGCCGCCGCGGCGGCCGCCGTCCGCCCCCGCCTGCCGAGCCTGGACCGCACCGACATCGAGTTCGTCACGATCGACCCGGCTTCCTCGATGGACCTCGACCAGGCGCTCCACCTCGAGCGTGACGGCACCGGCTACCTGGTGCACTACGCGATCGCGGACGTGGCCGCGTTCGTCGTACCCGACAGCCCCCTCGACGTGGAGGCCCGCCGACGCGGTGAGACGCTCTACGGGGCCGACTCCAAGGTGCCGCTGCACCCGAAGGTGATCTCCGAGGACGCCGGCTCCCTGCTGCCCGACCAGGTGCGCCCCGCGCTGCTCTGGTCGATCAAGGTCGACCACACGGGCGAGGGCACCGACATCAAGGTCGAGCGGGCCCGGATCCGGTCGGTGGCCAAACTCGACTACGAGGGCGCCCAGCGGGCCATCGACGACGGCACCGCCTCTGAGTCGCTGCGGCTGCTCGCCGAGGTCGGGGCGCTGCGCCTCGAGCGCGAGGCCGGGCGTGGCGGGGTCTCGCTGCCGCTGCCCGAGCAGGAGATCGACGTCAGCGACGACGAGTGGCACCTGGAGTTCCGCAGCCTGCTGCCGGTCGAGCAGTGGAACGCCCAGATCTCGTTGCTCACCGGCTTCGGTGCTGCCTCGCTGATGGTCTACGCCAGGGTCGGGCTGCTGCGCACGCTGCCGCCGCCCGACCCCCGCGACGTCCAGCGGCTGCACCGCACCGCCCGGGCGCTGCACATCGAGTGGCCCGCCGAGCAGCTCTACCCCGATTTCATTCGATCGCTCGACCCGACGAAGCCGACCCACGCGGCGATGGTCAATGCCTGCACCCGGCTGCTGCGGGGCAGCGGGTACGTCGGCTTCGACGGCGAGGTGCCCGCCGACCCGCAGCACGCCGCGCTGGCCTCGGAGTACGCCCACGTCACGGCGCCGCTGCGCCGGCTCGGGGACCGTTACGCGGGAGAGATCTGCGTGGCCCTGTGCGCGGGCACCGACGTGCCGGCCTGGGTGCTGGACCGGCTGCCCGAGCTGCCCGGGATCCTCCAGGAGTCTGCCCATCGCGCGCACCAGTACGAGAACGCGATCCTCGACCTGGTCGAGGCCGGCGTGCTGCAGCACCGGGTGGGGGAGAGCTTCGAGGCGGTGGTCGTCGAGGTGGATGCCAAGGACGAGCGGCGCGGCGAGATCACCATTCAGGAGCCGGCCGTGGAGGGCCGGGTCACCGCCGACGGTCCGCTGCCGCTCGGCACCGACGTACGGGTGCGGCTGGTGACCGCCGACGTCGCGACCCGCAAGGTCGAGTTCGCCCTCGAGTGAGCCGTTGAAATGGGCGAACCGCCGAGGTCTCGGGTCCTCGGCGGTTCGAGAGAAACGTTAGCGGCCGAGGCCGACGACGCGCGGGAGATTCGGCTCAAGATTCCCTCAATTTCGTCCTGTCTCTCGGTGATCTCGTCGCTGCGATGCGCCGGAATCAGCAGAACGTCGCCTTCAGCGATCTTCACAAAGTGTGCGAGTACTACTTCGGAACGCCGCGGCAGTCCGGCACCTCGCATGCGGTGTCCAAGACTCCCCGGCCGGGGGATCCCCGGGTCAGCATCCAGAACGACAAGGGCAAAGTGAAGGTGTACCAGGTGCGCCAGGTACACAAGGCGATCGACAAGAAGGGGCACATGTGATGCACGCCGACACCCGTCCGGACGTCTCGCACTACACCTACTCCGGCAAGCTCAACCTGCGAGTGGGCGAGAGCCTCCATCGAGAACTCGCGATCCATGCCGCCGAGGGTGGCCTGATTCTGAACCAGTACGTCGTCCGGAAGCTGACTGCGCCCGGCTGACGCTGCAACGCCGCCGTGCCGCGTGCCGGGGGTGCAAACGCGCTGGCCTCTAGACCGGGAAGGACGCGCCGAGGCGGAGTTTCGTCGCGACACGGTGTCTGGCCTTCTCACCTGTTCGGCTTGTCAGCCAGACGTGGTCAGGCCGGGAACAGGTTCGTCGAGCAGCCTCAGTACTGGGTCGAGCGCATCACGTTGCGTGGCTAGCGCGTTGGTCGTGAACGAGATGATGGCGAGTTCATGCGCCACGACGTAGTCGAAGAACTTGGCGTCCTCGGTGCCCGCGTAGTGCTCGGCGAGCCGCTGGAAGGCCGGTAGATAGCGCTTGGTCCCGTGCCGGATCACCTTCAGGTGGGTATTGAAGGGGACGAGTCGCAGTCCGGTCGAGCCAGAGAAACCTGCCGCGGAGGCAACCCGATTCTTTGCACTGCCGGGCAGCTCGGCCCGCTCAATGAAGCTGCCGACGCCCGCATTGGTCTGAACTTCGAGGTCGTGCAGTGCGCTCCAAGCTCGGCGCTCCTGCTCGCTGAAGCTGAGGTGCGCTGCTGTGGCGAAGAAGGCTTCACCGAGCGCTTCGGACTCGACGAGCCGGGCGAGGTCGCGAGTGACTTGGGTGGGTAGCGGCGGGTGTTGCATGGCCGGTCCTTCCGGTTGGTTGGGCGCAGGTTTTCTGGAAACGGGCACTGGCCGCCCGCCTGATCCGGGGCATGGGACGTGGGAGGTTCTGGACCGGAATCTCACCCTCCCTGCGTCGGCTGCTTGGCGAAACTGACGACCTCGGCGGTGAACGCGCTGGCCCGTTCGAGCATGATCATGTGTCCGGTGCCTTCGAGGACGACAGTGCGGGCGCCGGGCACGGACTCGGCGAACTCCGCGAGCTGTGCCACCGGGGCGATTGCGTCGTGGTCGGCGCCGATGGCGGGCACCGGGCAACTGACCTGGGTGAGCCACTGCTCGGGGAGCAGCCGCCCGGCTGCTCGGGCAGTGGCCAGGACGCCGCGGGCTCCGGCTCCGTCGACGAGCAGCGCAACGCTTGCGGACGGGAGAGCCCCCGGACGGTGTAGGTAGGGCCACAGGACGAGGCGGCGTAGTCGCGGGCGTCTGATGAGTTGGTTGCGGAGGAACGCTGGGACGGGCAGTCCGGCGGTGAGTACCTCGAAGTAGGTCGCCACGATTGTCGCGGGCCGTCTGAGCACGTGGTACCAGGCGCGCTGGCTGCCGAGTACGGCAGCGAAAGCCTGCACGGTGCCGGCGGCGAGAATGATCGCGGTGACCAGCTCGGGATGACGGTTGGCGCAGCGTACGGCTACCGGCCCGCCGAGCGAATGCCCGACGATGACGACCTTGGGCAGATTCAGCTGCTTGACCAGCTCGGCGACGGCGTCGGCGAATGCGTCAATGGAGTACCCACCCAAAGGCGGCCGGGAACGGCCGAAACCGGGCAGATCGATGCCGATGACGCGACCGTGTTCGGCGAGCTCCGGGATGTTTTCCGTCCAGTGCTGCCAGCGCCCTCCGAGGCCATGCACGAGAACGAACACCAGCCCGTCTGGGTCAGGATCACCGTAGTCGAGGTAGCTCAAAGTGGACCCGGCAATGTCAGCGGTGTGTACGTACTGGGTCCAGTCCACCTCACCTCGGGGTCGACGGCCGGGCAGGCCGTAGTCTCCGTCCAGGGGGACGGTTCTCCACGTCTGGTTTGTCGATGTCATGAGTGATCCTCTGTTCAGCCGGGAGGTGCCAGAAGTCCTGCGGCGAGCACATCTCGCGCCTGGTCCAGGACGGCGTCGAATCCGGTGTCGGTGAGATTCAGATGGTCGGGTCGGAGGCTGGAGACCAGGACGCCGTCCCAGGCCGCCCAGAGGAAGGTTGCAGTCGCCTCAGCCGGCAGCGGTCGGACGTGGCCGCACTCGACAGCCTCGGACAGCGCGCCAGCCATCCGCGCAATTTCTGACTGGACGCGTGCAGCGACCCGGCCGCGGACCGCTTCCAGCCCACCGGCATCAGCGGCGTCCGACGGCGGAAACCGGAAGATCCGGAACAGACCCGGATGGTCGCGGCAGAAGCGCAGGTACCCCTCGGCGAGCCCCAACAGACGACCCACCGGCCCGTCCCCGGCCTCCCAGCCCTCGTCGCAGTAACGCTTGTCCAGTTCCAGGGCCTCGTCGAGTAGCGCCGAATACAACCCCGCCTTGTCACCGAAGTGGACGTAGACCGAGCGCACAGCGACGTCTGCGGCGTCCGCGATCGCCTCGAGCGTGGACGCGTGGTAGCCACGTTGCAGAAAGAGCCGCTGCGCGGACTCCATGACTGCGACACGCGTGCGCGCCTTGCGACGATCCTGTCGTCCAGACGGCACCGGTCCTGCCTGCATCATGTGCAGAACCGTATCCATTTTGCAGTCTCACTGCAAAGCATGCACGGGGGGTGAAGCGGACGGGCTGGCCTGTAGGCCGGGACTTGACCCCGCGTGAGCGACTGTTGTTGGGGATTGACGGAAACCGCTTGTGACCTGCAGCTTTGCGACCCGACATGATTGGGCGCGGATGGCAGTTGTCGGGAATCTTGGGGACTCCGTGGGGACGGCCCTGCTGTCGTTGGTGCCGTGGGCCAGTCAACCCGCAGGCTGTTGTAGGTGCGCCCTGCCGAGGGGGCGCCACCGCTGTGAAAGGGCGACCAGACGACGATCGGCAGTCGTTGGGACGACGAAACCGCAGGTCATGGAATGCTTTTCGTGACTGGGCGCTGTTCGCTCGATCTGACCGCTTTGGGCTCGGGTTTGCCAATCTGTTGCCGCGGCCGGCGATCGTCAGGATCGGGACTGTGACGGAAGCCGCGACGGCATCAGTCGCACCCGGTGGAAGAGTAGGGCCGACAACTCTCGCCGGGCGGTCGCAGCCCGAGTGCGCGATGCCCCGATTCGTCAAGCAACTGAGACGGAACGCCCCTGACGACCCGAGATTGTCGTACATGCCGCGCACCCTGCCCGAGGAGCGGGTCGCGGCAGACCGACTCGTCGGCAGCACACCCAGTCAACAGACTCCCGGCGTTCGGGGAACCGACCGTAGGCGGTTCGACCTGTCCACCTGCGCGCTATCGCGATGCGTCGACGCCGAGTTCTTGTGCGGATAGCCCATGCGCTGCCAACGCTGTTCTGATCTTTGATCGGGTAGCTGTCATTTCCGTAGTTGACGCGACTTCCCGAGGCGCCCATGAAGCGGGGTGGGCAGCCATAGGTGGTCTCGCCGGAGATGGACCCCCAGGCGCCGCTGAACCAGCCGGTGAGTGCCTCGGTCAAGGCCGGGATCTTCGAGCGCAACCGGTGTTTGGCCAGATCGGCCAACGCTGCGGGGTCGTGCTTGCCCGTCGATCAACGCTTCTAGCATCAGTCGACCAGAAACGCCCCATGGTGTCGGAGGCGACCGAGGACAGTTTGATTCCGGCTCCGAGCAGTTTCTCCAGCCGCTGGACCTCGCGGCCGCGCCAACCCAAGGCATGCCCAGTCCAGGATCCCCGGCCACCGGGATCGTCGGCCTGCTGTCCGCCGACTGCGAACACATTCGGGCGATTTCCGAGATGGTGCCCCGGATTCAGTGGTAGCGTCCCCCCGCCCCCGGGCCTCTGCCTATGGGTCTCCGCCCGTTGGTCTTGGAGGTCGTCGTGTCCCGTATTGGTCGCAGTCTGAGCGTTGCAGTCGTGTTCGCCCTGGTGGGCGTCCTGACGTCGACCGTCACGGCCGGCGCCGCGACGGGGACGTCGAATGGGTCAAACCTCGTGCCCCATGGGTCCTCGGCCGACCTGGGCGCGGCGTTGGCCCCCGACGGGACGTTCCGCGGGGCGTCTGGCGTGGCTGGCACCGTGGACCCCGGGGCCTGGACGCTGGTGAGCGATCCGGCCGAGGGTCAGGTGCCGCGCTTCGCCCCCGCCGTCGGCTCCCGACAGGCGTCGATCGTCGGGCCCTGGTCGGGGTTGGGCTCGGACGGATCGGGTGACGGCGCGCTCAACTCCTGGGTCAATGCCATCGCCGTCTCCGGAAGCGACCTCTACGTGGGGGGTGCGTTCACCCATGCGGGCGGTGTCACCGGAGCCAACTTCATCGCCAAATGGGACGGTGTCCGATGGTCGACGGTCGGTGCTCCGAGGGCCCTCAACGGCCAGGTTCAGGCCCTCGCCATCTCCGGCGCCAATCTGTACGTGGGCGGTCGCTTCACGAACGCCGGCGGCACGCCGGCGGCCGACTACATCGCCAGATGGAACGGTCATGCCTGGTCTGCCCTGGGCTCGAACGGTTCTGGAAACGGCGCCCTCAACAACTGGGTCCACGCCTTGGTGATCAACGGGTCAAGCGTCGATGTGGGGGGCGCCTTCACGAACGCCGGCGGCACGCCGACGGCCGACTACCTCGCCTCGTGGGACGGCAGCGGGTGGTCCGGGCTGGGTTCGGATGGCGCGGGTGGAGGCGCCATTGCGCCGTCGTCTCTGGCGCCGTCGCCGACCGTCTTCGCTCTTGCGGTCTCCGGGAGTGACTTGTTCGTCGGGGGGAGTTTCATTGACGTCGCGGGCATCCCCGAGGCCGATGCAATCGCCCGGTGGGACGGCAGTAGCTGGTTCTCGATGGGCTCGGGGGACGTCAACACCGGTAGCGGCGCGGTCGACGGTGCCGTGTACGCCCTGGCGGTCCTAGGTTCCGATCTGTTCGCAGGTGGGGCCTTCGCCAACGTCGGAACCCTCGCCGGCGACTCCGTCGCGAAGTGGGACGGCACCGCGTGGTCCGCCTTGGGCTCGGACGGCTCGCAGGACGGGGCGATCAAGAACGGGAACGTCTACGCCCTGGCAACTGACGGCTCGGACCTCTATGTGGGTGGAGACTTCTACGATGCCGCCGGTCTCCCTGCCGGGGATCGCATCGCACGGTGGGACGGTGCGGGATGGAATGCCATGGGGTCGGGCGGCCCCGACGGCGGGGCACTCACCGGTGCGGTGAATGCATTAGCCGTCTCGCCCTCGAACAGCGACCTCATCGTCGGCGGCTACTTCTGGGACACCGCCGGCATAGCGACGGCGGACCAGGTGGCCCTGTGGGGGCCTCCGGTCGTGGTCCGCAGACCAGACGGTCGGGTCCGTCTCGGCACGGGCGCTTACCGGGGCGACAACGTCTACAACACGACCGGGGCTGGGCAAACCCGAACCGGCAGCGCGCCGTATGGCCACAGCATCTCGTTCGGGGTGTCGATCCAGAACGATGGCACGGACCCGGATCTCTTCTTGGTGAAGGCGACCGGAGCCGCTGAGAGCGGCTACCGCGTGCGTTACTTCAGCGGTAGCACCAACATCACAAAGGCGGTTGTGGCCGGCACCTTCAAGACCGCGACAGTGGCCACGGGCTCAAGTGCTCTGATCACGGCCAAGGTGAACGTCAAGTCGACCGCCGCCAGCGGGTCATCGGTGACCCGCTTGGTGACTCTCACCTCGGTCAGCGACGGGGCGCGGAAGGACGCCGTCGCGTTCGTCGTCAAGCGGTCATGACCACCGCCACGACCCGTGGGCGACACGACTCGTCATGAGCGGCGTCGGTGTCGAGCCGATCAGGGTCGCGACGATTCACCGGATCAATGAAGGCTTCTTCGGCAAACGGTGACGCAGAGATCAACTCACCACCCCAGGGCGCTGGCGAGTAGCAGTTCGATGCTCAACCCGTCGCCGCCAAGCTCGATCATCCCGTCGACCTCGTCCTCAAGGTGCGCCAGGAGTTCCGGCCGGGTTCCAGGCATCGGGTAGGTGCCCGGGAAGTCACCACCGTGGATGCCGTCGAGGTCAATCAGGAGACGCTCGTAGCGGCAGGAGTCGTCAAAGTCGGAGATGTCTGCGAGAGCGCCCAGACACGAGCGCACGGCGGCGTACGCCTCGACGTAGGCGAAGGTCATCGGGAACGTCATCGCGCCACTGTCCCGCGGGCATATCACGCCCGCGGATCTGTCCGCGAGCACTGTGGATGACGCCGCGCAGATCGCCTCTTCTGGACTCCTCGAAGGCGCCGAACGATTGAACGATGTTGACTGTCGACGACACCAAGAATCTCGTCCGGAAACACCGGACATCACGCGCGATCAACGCCCAAAGACGTCGGCACGCATGCTACGAAGGACGTAGATGGGCCGCCCGGTGTCGGGTGGCCCACGACGCATTTTCGGGCCTGTTGTTGGAAAACGTTGGGGGTGGATTGTCGTGCATGGTGGGGTGAAAGTCTACCGGGGGAACCCGGCCGCGGCGCGGAACTATGTTGAGGCCGATCATGCCCGTGTTGATGACTACTACCTCGCCGAGGGGACGGGGTTGGCGATGCGTTTCGTTGCCACCCCCGATGGTGTCGAGGCTGTCGGCGCACTGGACGGTGATGGGTATGAGGTGTGGGTCGCCGGGTTTGATCCGCTGACCGGGGAGCCGCGCGGTCGCCTGCGTCAGGACGCGTCGGCGGTGCGGTTCGTCGAGGTGGTGGTGAACGGGCCGAAGACCTGGTCGCTGGCGGCCGCACTCGATCCAGATGTCGGCGAAGCGTATGACGCGGCCCAGGACCGGGCCGCCGGTGAGATCATCGGCTGGTTGGCGCAACACGCTACGACGCGGGTCGGGCCGCGTGGTCGACAGGTTCAGGTGCCGGTTGAGCGGATCGAGGCCGCCACCGTGCGTCACTACACCTCGCGCGCTGGCGATCCACATCGTCATCTGCATGTGCAGATCAACGCCCGGGTCTGGGCCGTGGGCAAGTGGCGTGGCCTGCACACGGTCGGGGTTCGCGACATGATCGATGCCGTGAACGGCATGGGTCATGCGGCGGTGATGTGCGATCCGCAGTTCCGCCAGGTGCTCGCTGACCGCGGGTTCACCGTCGACGCAGAGTCCGGCGAGGTGAATGAGTTGGCGGGGTTCGTGGGTGCGTTCTCGGCCAGGGCGCGCCAGATCGGCCAGAACATCGCCAGGTATGAGGCCGCATGGCGTGAGGCCCATCCCGGTCAGGAACCGGGTCCAGAGCTCCTTCGCACGTGGGACCGGCGTGCCTGGTCGCAGGCACGCCCGGACAAGGTGGTCCCGACCGACGGCACCGTGCTGACCGACCGCTGGGTCGATGAGTTGCATCGGCTCGGATTCCGTACCCCCGAACTCTCGGCGGCACTGCGCGGGGCACGCACTGGTGCTCTGGTGAGTGTGCCAGCCTGAAGTGGCCCCACTTGGGGTCGTAGTGCTGGCTTGAAGTGGCCCCACCCTCGACCTACCAGTCCCCGTACTTTCGTGTCCGTCTGCCAAGGCGAACGACGA
>JBKJLD010000039.1:0-16387 GCA_046597165.1 Nocardioides sp. | reverse complement strand
GGCCACGAGCCGTAGCCGCCGGTGGCGGCACGGAGCCGCTCGGCGACGGCGATCTGGGCCTCGCGGGAGTTCTGGTGGGGATAGCCGGAGCCGCCATAGGCGCGCCATGTGCCCAGGTTGAACTGGAGGCCGCCGTAATAGCCGTTGCCGGTGTTGATGGCCCAGTTGCCGCCGGCCTCGCACTGCGCGAGGGCGTCCCACACCGTGCCGCCGCCGGCGAAGTTCGCCACCGGCGCCTGGGTGCCCACCTTGACGATCTCGTCGACCGGGGCCGTGAGCACCTGCTGGTGGAGCACCTTGGTGACGCTCAGCTTGCCGTTGCGGTAGACCAGCTTGTAGGTCACGTTGCGCAGGCCCTTGGTGCCTGCGCGGACGACCGTGGTCTGGCCGGTGGCCATCGAGGCGTCGTCGTTCTCGACGGTCCCGAAGGGGATCGACTCGCCGTCGACGTGCTTGCGGACGATCCGGATGTTGGTGAAGACCAACTTGTCGCCCTCGTGCAGCCGGTGCCCGCGAGAGGGCTTGGTCTCGTCGTGCTTGCCGACCTTGACGCCGAGCTCGCTCAGGGCGTCCTCGACGGTCACGGCCGTGACCGTGCGCTGGACCGACTTGTGGTCGCCGAGCTTCACGGTGATCTGCTTGGGGGTGACGATCTGGAGGGCCAGGCCCTCGCGGTCGATGCTGCCGCCGCGGCTGGTCGAGAGGTCGGCCCCGGAGAACCGGCGACCGATCTCGTTCAGGGCGCCGGCCACGTCGGTGGCCGTGACCCAGTAGGTCTGCTTGGTGCCATCGACGTCGAGCTCGAGTGGCCGACCGAAGCGCACGGTGATCCGGCTGCCGTCGGTGACCTGCTCGTCCAGGCCCGGTGCGACGACGTCGTGCTCGCCGACCTCGATGCCCTGCGAGTCGAGCACGTCGCCCACGGTGCTGCCCATGGCGGACACCTGCTGCGACTTCCCGTCGAGGGAGAGCGTCACGTCCTTGCTCAGGGCGGCGTAGCCGATGGTGGTGCCGGCCACGGCGAGCAGGACCACGGTCGCGAGGGCGACCATCAGGGGACGGCTCTTGGTCAGTCGAGCGAACTTGCTGGGCTCACTCTGGGTGGGCTTGCTGTGTCCAGTGAAGGGCACGGTTCTCCGAACGTCGTACGTTCCGGTTCTCGGGGTGTCCAGCGCTCCGCGGTGCACGACCCACCGGTGGGTGGGAGTGCGAACGGGGGGTTCTCACGGGGCCAGCCACAAGGTGCGCGGCGAGCACTGCACTGGACAGAAAAGTTCCCGATCCCGGCCATCAGTCACAAGACGATAACGACGTCCGGAGAGGCAACCAAGTCCTCGGCCCCCCATCTGGGGACAACGTGACCAGCATCTCGACGGCAAAACCGGCCTGTTCGCGACCTACCAGGAGCCCCCGAAGGCGGCCTCGGTGTTGGCGTCGACGGCCGCGCAGAGCTCTCCCAGGTCGTCACCGCGGACCTGCGCCATCAGCCGCACCGTCACCGGGACGAGGTACGACGCATTGGGCCGCCCGCGGTAGGGCGTGGGGGTCAGGAAGGGCGCGTCGGTCTCCACCAGGACCCGGTCACGGGGGGTGATCGCGAGCGCCTCGCGCAGAGCCTGAGCGTTCTTGAAGGTCACCGTGCCAGCGAAGCTCAGGTGCGCGCCGCGGTCCAGGCACCGACGGGCGAAGGCGGCATCTCCCGAGAAGCAGTGCATCACCCAGCGGTCCGGTGCCCCCTCCTCGTCGAGGACGGCGAGCACCTCGTCGTGGGCGTCGCGGTCGTGGATGACCAGCGTCTTGTCGAGCCGCTTGGCCAGGTCGATGTGGCGTCGGAACGACTCGACCTGCGCCGCGCGACCGTCCTCTCCCGTGCGGAAGTGATCCAGACCGGTCTCGCCCACGGCGCGGACCCGGTCGTGGCTGCGGGCCAGGGACTCGATCTCGGCCATCGCCTCGTCGAGGGTGCCGGCAGCCGCCTGGCGCGGTGCCTCGTTCGGGTGCAGGGCGACCCCCGCGACCAGGGCGTCGTACGACGCGGCGGCCTCGACGGCCCAGCGGGCGCCGGGCAGGTCGCAGCCGATCTGGACGATCCGGGTGACTCCGACCGCGGCAGCCGCTGCCAGCGCGTCCTCGGTGGTGAACCAGTCGTCGCCGTCGGCGATGTCGAGGTGGCAGTGGTTGTCGACCACGGGGTGCGGCAGCGGCTCGGGCGCCGGCGGCCGCTCGCGGTCCCGGCGACTACCGCTCTTCTCCTCGGTCGCGGCGCGAGCGCGGGTGGGCTGGTCGGTCACCCGATCGAGGCTATCCGCGCCAGGATCGCGTCGGCCAACGGCCCCGGGGCCTGGGTGGGGATCCAGTGAGTCACGCCCTCGAGGACGACCAGGCGGTAGTCGGCGATGACCCAGCGGCCGCACCGCTGCGCGCCGGCCCGGGCCAGGGCGACGTCGCAGTCGCTCCACACGTACGTCGTGGGCACCGCGACTCGCTGGCGTGCCCAGCCGAGCGGGGCGAACGGCAGCGCGCGGTACCACCCCAGGCCGCCGGGCAGTGCTCCGTGGCCGACGATCGAGCTCTCGAACACGTCGAGCTCGGCGTCGGTCATGCCGCCTGCCTGCAGGGCCGCGCGGAACCGGGCCGGGCGGAACCTGGCGATCAGCTCCGGAAGCAGAGGCAGCATGAAGAGGAGGAAGTACCAGGAGTCGCGCAGCTGCGAGGAGCGCAGGCAGGCGCTCAGGTAGGCGCCCGGGTGCGGCACCGACACCGCAGTGAGCGAGCGCACCAGGTTGGGCCGCCGGGCGGCGAGTGCCCAGGCGATCATCGCGCCCCAGTCGTGGCCGACCAGGTGGACCGGTTCGCCGATCCGCTCGATCAGCGCCTCGACGTCGGAGACCAGGGCCGGGACGCGGTAGCCGAACCGGGTCCGGGGCCGGGCACCCGGGGAGTAGCCGCGCTGGTCGGGCGCCAAGGTGCGCAGCCCCCGCGCGTGCAGCCGGGCCACGACGGCTTCCCAGGAGGCCGCGCGCTCGGGGAACCCGTGCAGCAGCACCACCGGCGTGCCGTCGAGCGGTCCCTCGTCGAGAACGTCGAAGACCAGCCCGTCGCGGGCGTACGACGTGATCCGCTCGCCTGCGCCGGTCACGACGGCGCCCCGTGGACCAAGTTGTAGACCTCGCGCTTCGGGACCCCCGCGCGCTTGGCCACGTCGACGATCGCCTCCTTGCGGGTCGCTCCCTCGCCCTCCAGCTCGGCCACTGCCGCCCGGAGTGCCTCGGGCTCGCTCGGCAGGTCGGGGCCGGGGGCCACCCCGGCGACCACGATGGTCACCTCGCCGCGGATCCCCTCGGCGGCCCAGGCGACCAGCTCGGCGAGCGGCCCACGGCGTACCTCTTCATGGGTCTTGGTCAGCTCGCGGCAGACGGCGGCCGGCCGGTCGTCGCCGAGCGACTGGGCCATCGCCGCCAACGTCACCTCGGTGCGGTGGGGGGCCTCGAAGAAGACCATCGTGCGTTCCTCGGCGGCCAGCGCGGTCAACCGACGCGACCGTTCCCCCGCCTTCCTGGGCAGGAAGCCCTCGAAGCAGAAGCGATCGACCGGCAGGCCGGACACGGCCAGCGCGGTGAGGACTGCGGACGGACCGGGGACCGCAGTGACGAGGACCCCGGCCTCGACCGCGGCGACGACCAGGCGGTAGCCGGGGTCGGAGACGCATGGCATCCCGGCGTCGGTGACGAGCAGGACCCGCTCGCCCTTGAGCAGCGCCTCGAGGAGCACGGGGGTGCGGGCCGACTCGTTGCCCTCGAAGTAGGACACGACCCGGCCGGTGACCGTCACACCGAGGTCGTTGGTCAGCCGCCGCAGCCGGCGGGTGTCCTCGGCCGCGACCACGTCCGCCGTGCCGAGCTCGTCACAGAGCCGCGGTGGCGCGTCCGCGACCCGCCCGATCGGGGTCGCGGCAAGGACGAGTACGCCGGGATCGGAGGTCACCCGCCGATCATGTCAGGGTCAGGACGACGGGTCGAAGACGTAGGTCGCGATCGCCGGGGAGTGGTCGGACTCCTGGATGTCGTAGGCGACCTGGGCACCCCCCTTGACGACCGGCCCCGTGGTCCACACCTGGTCGATGTAGGCGTCGTTGTGGGTGCCGCCGTGCTCGACGTCGTGGTCGCGCCACATCGAGACCAGGCCGAGGTTGGTCAGTCGCCGGAAGGGTAACCGGCGCTTGTGCCACTTGCGGTCGGCCTTGTAGCCGACGTTGAAGTCACCGAGCACGAAGACCCGGTCGACCTGGGCGTCGGCCAGCTCGGCCCGGTAGACGCGGACCAGACCCGCGACCTGGGCGCAGTAGAGCGCGAACATCAGCGGCCGGCCGGGCCAGGCGCGCCCTCCCTTCACCGCACCCGAGAGCAGGTGCACGTTGATCACCGAGATCACCTGGCCGGTCTGGAGGTGGGTGAGGTGGACGACGGTGGCGTAGGCATCATCGCGGTAGCGGCCGGCGACGGGGTTCTCGTCGCCCACGTCACGGCCGCGGGCCAGCAGGTAGCCCGTGCCCTCGTCGAGGCTGAAGTTGCTCCGGTCCCAGATGATCGGGTTCTGCTGGAGCTCGACGGGCCGGAAGTAGCCCCAGGTGAGCGCGTCGCGCAGGTAGCGGCTCTTCTCGTTGGAGCCGATCTCCTGCAGCCCCGCAACATCGACGCGCTGCTCGAGCTCGTCGACCCCGGCCTCGAACTGGTCCAGGGTGCGGTTCGACTGGATGTTGTAGGTCCCGAGTCGGACGTCGACGGCGAAGGGCGAGCGGGCGGTCGAGGCGGGGACGTCGTACGGCGTGGACGCGGCGGCGGAACCGCTTGGGATCAGGGCGACCACGAGCAGAAAGGAAGCGAGGCGGGCAGTCCTAGGCAACACAGGCGACTCCGAGGCCGTGAGACCCTGAGTGTAGGAGCAAGACGTAGAGTCTGCCACCGTGACGAGTGCCGCGACCCCGCCGACCTCGGGCCTCGAGCGGCGGGTCGGCCTCTCCCGCACCGCCGGCGGCGAGGCGGTGCCGTCAGCGCGGGTCCGGGCGCTCGGTCCCCACCGGCTCGAGGACCCGGTCGTCAGCTGGTCCGCAGCCATCGGGATCGGCCTGCTCTCCCTCGTCCTGCGGCTGTGGCACCTGGGGACGCCGAATGCGTTCGAGTTCGACGAGACCTATTACGCCAAGGACTCCTGGTCGATGGCGAACTTCGGCTACGTCCGCGACTACGTCAGCAACGCCAACGACAAGATCCTGAACGGCACCACGACGGGTGTCTGGAAGGACGGCCCGTCGATGATCGTCCACCCCGAGGCCGGGAAGTGGCTCATCGCGCTCGGCGAGAAGGCGTTCGGGATGGACCCCTTCGGCTGGCGGATCGCGGCGGCCGTGGTCGGCTCGCTGATGGTGGTCGTCATGTGCCGCCTGGCCCGACGGCTGACCGGTTCGACCGCACTGGGCTGCGTTGCCGGGATGCTGCTCAGTCTCGACGGGCTCCAGTTCGTGCTCTCCCGACTGGCGTTGCTGGACATCTTCGTCGCCTTCTTCACCCTGTGCGGCGTGGCCTGCCTGGTCAACGACCGCGACTGGCACCGTCGACGGCTCGCGCGGCTCGCGCCTGCCCCACTGGGCCCCCGCGCGTGGGGCCCCGTCCGCGGCCTGCTCTTCCGACCGTGGCTGCTGCTGGGCGGCATCAGCTTCGGGCTGGCCTGCGGTTCCAAGTGGGAGGCGGTCTATCCGCTCGCCGCGTTCGGGCTGCTCTCGTGGGCCTGGAGCGTCGGCGCCCGAAGGTCATTCGGCGTGCGCTGGCCGCTGCTCAAGTCGGCGGTCGTCGACGGGATCCCGGCCTTCGTCCACCTCGTCCTGGTCGCCTTCGTGGTCTACGTCGCCACCTGGACCGGGTGGCTGCTGCACGCCTCGGAGTACGAGACGCACCTCTCCGCGACGCAGTACACCCACTACGCCGGGGGCAAGGACTGGCCGACCCGCGACCAGCCCGACGCCAGCGGCGTCGGCGAGGTGTGGCAGTCCCTGGACTCGCTGTGGCACTACCACCGCGACGTCTACATGTTCCACACCCACTTCCTCAACGACAGCACCCACATCTACGCCTCCAAGCCCTCGGGATGGCTGCTGTTGAACCGCCCCGTGGGCGTCGCGGCCGACACCGACATCCAGCCCGGCACCCAGGGCTGCGACGCCCCAGCCGGCAGCGACTGCCTGCGCCAGGTGCTGCTGCTCGGCACGCCGGTGATCTGGTGGGGCGGGATCGTGGCGCTGCTCTTCGCGGGGGTGATGTGGCTGGGCGCCCGGGACTGGCGCTTCGGGCTGACCATCGTCGGCGTGGGCTCCACCTGGCTGCCCTGGCTGCAGTACGACGACCGACCGATCTTCCTGTTCTACGCCGTGCTCATCCTGCCGTTCGTGGTGCTCGCGCTGACCTTGACGATGGGCAAGCTGATCGGCTCGTCCACGGAGCCGAGCACACGGCGGACGGCCGGGGTGATCGCCGCCGGCTCCTTCTTCGTGCTGGCGCTGCTGAACTTCGCGTGGTTCTGGCCGATCTGGACCGACGGCCTGCTCACGCACTCCGAGTGGCTGGGCCGCATCTGGTTCGAGCGCTGGATCTAGAGCCTTCAGGCTCAGCGGCGGGCGCGGTGCAGCCGGTAGGTCGCCACCGCCGGGTAGTGATCCGAGGCGCGGATCGTGCGCACGATGCTGCGGTGCCGGGGCCGGGTGCGGCTCCACACCTGGTCGAGCAGGGCGTTGCGGTGCGTGCCGTGGCGGGCTCCGACGTACCGGCTGCCCTTCCAGATGGACCTCAGCCCCAGGTGGGTCAGCTGCCGGAATGGGAGTCTGGCCCTGCCCTCACGCTTGTCCTGGGCGTAGCCGACGTTGAAGTCCCCCAGGACGAAGACCTTGCCCCACGACCGCTCGGCGCGCACGACCCGGACCAGGCCGGCGACCTGGGCACGGAAGAGCCGGAACGTGCGCGGGCGACCCGGCCAGGGGCGTCCGGCCCGCACGGCGCCGTGGACGAGGTGCACGTTGACCACCGAGATGCGGCGGCCGGAGGCCCGGTGCCGCAGGTGGACGACGCTCGCGTAGGACTTCTTCACCGGCTGGCCGGAGCCAGGCAGCTCGCGGCCCAGGCGTCGCGTCGGCGCCAACCACGGGCCGCGGCCGCCGAGGAACTCGAAGTCCCGACGGTTCCAGATCACGGGGTTCTGCTGGATCTTGGGCGCGTGGTAGCTGCCCCAGGTCCGCGAGGTAGCGAGATAGCGACGCTTGGCGTTGAGTCCGATCTCCTGCAGCCCGGCCACGTCGACGTGGCGACGCAGGGCTTTCACACCGCGCCGGAAGGTGGCCAGGCTGGTGCCTGACCGGATGTTGTAGGTGCCGATGTGGAGAGCGGGATGCCCCTTCACCGGCGGCAGGGCCCGGGTCACGGGGGCCGGGCCGGCGGTGGCGGTGGTGGCCCGCAGCGTCGTGCCCGAGGCCAGTGGGGCCAGGACGAGGACGGCCAGGAGCGCGACAACGATGAGGGGACGGACGGCGGCAGAACGCACCAGAGTCTCCGAGGACAAGGTCGTGGGTGAACGGGCTGAGCGGACCCTATGTCCCGGCCCCCGCACCTGTCGCACCCCGCGCCGGTGGTCCCTACAGGTCCTGCGCCCGAACGCCCGGAGATCGGGTCCGGACCGGGTCCAGATCAGGCCCGCGCGTCAGCGGCCCGATCCGCCGGCACCGCCCGAGAGTTGTCGGTGCCGGCAGACCGAGCCACGTGGTCGCTGCGTGCCTGCCTCCCGGCCCGCCCCGCTGCGTGCGGGACGGGCCGGGCGGTGTCGGTCAGGGCAGGGTGATCTGGATCCAGACCTGGGTGTCGACGCTGATGCCGGCGTCAGCCGGGTCGGCGTCGTCACAGGTCGTCACCGCACCGTCCTCGGTGACGCAGTCGTCGTTGCCGGCCTCCCCAGTGAGGTCGTCGGACCAGGTCGAGGAGATGAGCAGGTCGTTGCCGCCCTGGCCGAACTCCGTGTCGATCCCGCCACCCCCGTTGACCTGGTCGGCTCCGCCACCCCCGATGAGGGTGTCGGCACCGGCTTCACCGGACAGTCGGTCGGCGCCGGCCGAGCCGGTGACGTGGTCGTCGCCGGCTCCGGCGAGAACCAGGTCGGCCCCGCCCTGGCCCGAGACGGTGTCGGCGCCTGCGGAGCCGCAGACGACGTCGCTGCCCTGCCCTGCCAGCACGACGTGACCGGCCTGCTCGATCTGGATGACGTCGGCACCATTGGTGCCGTGGACGACGTGCGCCGAATGAGCATCGACGACCATCGTGGGGGTGCGGCCCGCACACAGGTGCGACGAGCCGGAGACCGCCTGCGAGGCGATCGGGTTGAGGGCCACCAGGCTGGCGGCCGCCGTCAGGGAAACAACTGCGAGAGCAATGCGGATGTGCGACATATCAAGAACCTCCGAGAGAACCAATGAAGTTTCTCCCTCCCGCCGGATCCATCGTCTGCGGCGGGTCCGGGCTGAGACATTTCGTCCCACAACCTGCACAAACGCGGCGCTGAGCGCGAAGATGACCCGTTCGGGCCACTGGGGCATGACGCGTACGGCACCATGCGGCCGCACGTCCGGACGGCTCCGCTGGGTGGAAAGGACTACCCCGGTCGGGATCGGTCAGGATTGACCGGGAAGCTCCAGCTGCTCACTGACCCACGCCCACAGGTGGTCGCGCTCGGCGGCGCCGGTCCGGGTCTTGCGCAGCAGATGGGTCGGGCGGGCGCGGCGGTCGTGCCACAGCAGGCCACCCTCGGGGGCCGGCGTGGTCGCGGCGAGCCAGACCGTCGTGTCGGCTCCGCCGGCGGCGTCACGCAGGAACGGGCCGGTGAGCTTGTGGAAGGTCGGCAGGGAGTCGACGACCCCCGGGGTGTCGGCCCAGCCCGGGTGGGTGGCGTGCACCGAGATGCCGGCACCGGCCCAGCGCGCGTCGAGCACGGGCAGCAGCTCGACCTGGGCGCGCTTGCTCCGGGCGTACGCCGTCGCCGGCGCATATGCGCCCTTGCGGTACTCCGGGTCGTCGTCGCGCAGCCGCTGGCTGTACATCCCGCCCGAGGTGACCAGCACGACCCGGCCGTCGGCGAGCCGGGGTCGGAGCAGCTCGGTCATCAGCACCGGTCCGAGCACGTGCAGCGCCATGGAGAGCTCGTGTCCCTGGGGCGACTCGGTGCGGGTGGGCGGCATCGCGCCGGCGTTGTGCACCAGGACGTCGAGGTGCGCCACGTCGAGCTCGCTCGCGAAACGTCGTACGTCGTCGAGGTCACCGAGGTCGCACCGGTCGATGGCGATCTGCGCTCCGGGCACGCGGGCCAGCAGGTCGCGGCGGACCCCCTCGGCCTTGGCGACGTCGCGGACCACCAGTCGCACCTCGGCGCCGAGCCGGGCCAGGCCCTCGGCGGTCGCGAGCCCGAGCCCCGAGGTGGCACCCGTGACCGCCGCGACCCGGCCGGTCATCGAGCCGCGCGCGGGATCTGCCGGCCAGGTCGAGAGGCGGCGACGCACCGCGAGGCCGATCCGGGAGTAGCCAGGGGCGACGGTGCGGTCCAGAGCGGTGTCCAGGGCGGAGGCGAGGGCGCGAGGCGACATGCTCGCGACCGTAGCCGCTCGTGCCAACCGGCGCCCTGCCACCATGGGCTGTGTGAGCACCTGGCGTCCCGGGTGGGACGAGATCCCCGCCGACCTGTTGACCTTCTGGACCGAGCGGCACCTCTGCACGCTCACCACGCTGCGAGCCGACGGGCGGCCGCACGTCGTCCCCGTCGGCGTCACCCTCGACGTCGAGCAGCGCTGCGCGTGGGTGATCACCTCGGGGACGTCGCTCAAGGTGCGCCACCTCGAGCAACCAGGACCGGTTGCGGCCTGCCAGGTCCAAGGCGCCCGCTGGGCGACGCTGGAGGGCACCGGCCGGGTCGTGCGCGACGAGGCCTCGGTGGCGCGGGCTGTCGAGAGGTACGCCGTGCGCTACCGCACTCCGCGCGTCAACCCGGCCCGGGTCGCGATCCGGATCGAGGTCGAGCGGATCCTCTCCTCGCAGTCGTTGGCCGGCTGAGTCGGACGTCGCTCGCGCCCGGGGTCAGGGGTGCGGGCAGTTCGGATCTCCCTGGGTGTCGTCGTCGAGGATCACGCCGGTGGCGCTGCCCTCGGTGATGTCGGTGTTGATGGGGTCCACCAGTCGCAGCGTGAAGCTCCGGTCGTCCTGGAGCACCTTGTTGGGGATGATCGTGACGACGATCTGGTTGGTCGCGGGGTCCTCGTCGGTCAGCTGCGAGGTGTCCAGGGTGAAGTCCGTGCCCTGCACAGCGGTGCCGTCGTCGGCGACGGCGTCGACGTACCCGTGCTCCAGGTCGCCCACCAGGGTGAACCTCAGGGTGGGCTTCTGGAAGATGCGGTCACACTCGGGCCCGCTCACCGTGGTGTCCTTGAAGCCGACGGTGCCGACGACGGGCACGTAGCCGTCGATGATCGGCAGGTCGTAGGTCGCGACCGGCGGTCGGTGGTCGGAGTGCCGGATCCACGTGAGGATCTTCGACGAGGAGGCGGGGCTCGCGTGCCAGACCTGGTCGATCAGGGCGTCGTTGTGGGTGCCCTGCGTCCTGGACAGGTCCCAGTCGCGCCAGTTGGAGACCAGCTTGGCGCGGGTGAAGGTGCGGTAGGGCAAGCCCTTGACCTGCCACTTCAGGTCGGCCTTGTAGCCGACGTTGAAGTCGCCCAGGACGAAGACCAGGGGGTGCTGGCCGTCGACGTCGCGGGCACTCTCCAGGGCCTGGGCCCTGACGAGGCTGGCCTGCTGATCCTTGTACATCCGGAAGAGCGCTGCGCGGCCCGGCCACTTGCGGCCGCCCTTGATCGCACCGGAGGCCATGTGCACGTTGATGAAGGAGATGGGCTGGCCGGTGGCACGGTCGCGCAGTCGCACCAGGGTGGCGTAGGAGTCCGCACGGACCTGGTCGGCGCCGGGGTTGCCGTTGGGGATGGTGCGACCCCGGGCGAGGAGGTACTCCCCGCACTCGAGGTGGTCGAAGCGGCTGCGGTCCCAGATGACCGGGTTCTGCTGCAGGTGCGGAGCCTGGCAGTAGCCCCAGGCGTGCTGCGCGCGCAGCCACTGGTTCTTGGTGTTGGCGCCGATCTCCTGCAGCCCCGCCACGTCGACGTACGGCCGAAACTCGGTGACGCCGGCCTTGAACTCGTCATAGGACTCGCCCGAGCGGATGTTGTAGGTGCCGATCCGCAGGGCGGCGGTCGTGGCGGCGCCCCTGCTCCCGTCGACCGCGGTCGCCGCGGCGGGCGCGGTGCCGGTGAGCGCCGCGAGCGCGGTCGCCGCCAGGACGAGACTCAGGCCGCGGGCGGCCAGCGAGCGGAAGGAAGCAGGAGGCACGGGATCTCCACGGTGGGGCGCTGAGAGCAGCGAACAGAGAGCGCCAGTGTAGGACGTGTGGAGGCGCCCGACACGGTCAATTCGGAGGTGCCTCAGGCGGAGAGCTGCGGCACCGCTGCGCACAGCGCCGCGACGTCGCGTCCCGAGCGCATCACGGTGTGGTCCGGCCGCACCAGGGCTGCGTCGGCGTGCCCGGCGGAGAGCCAGGAGTGCAGCGCGGAACCCGCCCCCGGCTCGATCAGCCTCGCTTCCCGTTCGGCCAGCTGCCGGCGCTGCTCCGGGGACACCGCCACGGCGCTGACCAGCACGAACCCCCCGGTGGCCACGTCGTCGAACCGCCGACCGTCGGCCAGCAGGGCGTTCGGGCAGAGTCGCCCCGCCAGGGACCGGCGCGAACCCACGACGAGGGCCCCCCGAGACAGGCGTGGGCTCTCGCTGTCGAGCAGACGCTCGCGCAGCCCCGGGATCCAGTGCGCTCGTGGCGCAATGACACCCCGGAGCACCTCGCCGGCGCGGCCCCCCCTGGTCATCGCAGCACCGATGAGCATGGCCAACTTGATGAGCTCTCGGGCGTGCGGCTTCCGCTCCTGCTGGTAGGTGTCGAGGACCGACTCGGGAAGCTCGCTGCGCAGGACAGCGGCGAGCTTCCAACTCAGGTTCATCGAGTCGCGAACGCCGGCGCACAGCCCCTGCCCGATGAACGGCGGCGTGAGGTGTGCGGCGTCGCCGAGCAGGAGGACTCGGCGGTCGCGCCAACGGTCGGCGATCTTGGCCTGGAAGGTGTACTCCGAGACCCGCACGAGCTGCAACTCCTCGTCCGGCACCGCTTCGACCCAGGGCCGCATCAGGGGGCGCAACGCCTCGAGGGAGTCGAAGTCCGCCGCGGTCTCGCCGGGCAGGAGCCGGAACTCCCACCGGTATCTGGTCTCCCCGATGCGCATGTACGTCGCGGCACGTCCGGGGTCGCAGACCTGGTGGAGCCCCTCCCACTGGCCCAGCTCGACGCTGGTGGCCACGTCGATCACCAGCCAGCGCTGCTCGAACCCGAGGTCCTGCATGGCCGAGCCGATCGCGGACCGCACGACGCTGTTCGCTCCGTCGCACCCCAGGACGTAGGCGGCCAGCACCGAGTCGTGCTCGCCGGTGACCCGGTCGGTGAAGTCGATGCGCACCCGTCCCCGGCCATCCTGGGCCACATCAGTGACCTCGACGTTGCCCCGAAGGCTCACGGTCGTCTGGTCCTTCAGGTTGGTGCGCAGCAGGTGCTCGAGCTCGGGCTGGTCGAACATGTTCGCCCTCGGGTGGCCGTGCCGACCCGTCTCACCGTCGCGCGCGAACTCCGCGAGCACGCGGTGGAAGCGGTCGAGCAGTCGCAGACCAGCGGCCGAGCGAGAGACGTCCGCGAACTGATCGCCGATGCCGATCCGGGTGAGGACGCGGTAGATCTCGTCGTCGAGATGAACAGCGCGGGGCTGCGGGTAGACGCCGTCCCACCGGTCCAGGACGAGGCACTGCACGCCGTACTGACCGAGCAGGGTCGCCGCGGTGACCCCCGCGGGACCGGCACCGACGATGACCACCGAGATTGGGTCGATGCCGTGGGGTGACGAGGTGTTCATGACAGCCCTCCTGGGATGAGGATCGGGGTGACCATCACGCGCCCTTGACGAGCATGCGCTGGCGGCCGAGGTCGATGGCGCCGTCGTCGGTGCCGATCGCGACCTCGAGCCGGTCGCCCGGCTGGAGGTACTTCGGGTTGCCGGCCTGGCGCTTGAAGAAGAGCTTCCACTTCGTCTCGGCGGGCAACAGGTGGGCGAGCAGCTCCACCGGCTTAGGTGGTGCGCTCAGCGCAGTGCCGACCGGAGTGCCGGTCAGCAGGAGGTCGCCCGGCTCGAGCCGCTGGAACCTGCTCAGTGCCTGAAGCGCCTGTACGGGCGGGTAGATCATGTCGCCGGCGACGGCCATGTCCTGACGAAGCTGACCGTTGACCCACAGCCGAAGGCGCAGGTCGCCGAAGCGCTTGAGCTCATCGGCGTCCAGGAGGACCAGCTCCGGACCGACCGGGGTGAAGGTCGGGTAGGACTTGGACTCGAAGAACTGCGTCTTGGGCAGCTGCAGATCACGCGCCGATACATCGTTGGTCACCACCAGCCCGGCGACGAGCGAGCTCAGGTTCTCCTCGGTCACCTCGGTGCCGACCGGCATCGCACTGCCGATGACCAGGCCGATCTCCACCTCGTAGTCGAGGAACCGGACATGTGCGGGGCGGACGATGTCGTCGTTGGGGCCGCTGATCGAGCCGGAAGCCTTACGGAAGAACGTCATCGGGATGGACTCCGGCTTGAGACCTGCGTCCTTGACGTGGCTGGCGTAGTTGGTCATCTGCGCGACGACGCGGCACGGCGCGGTCACCGGCGAGATCAGCTCCAGGCTCTCCTCGTCGACCGTGTCCGTGGCCGCGAAAGCCTTGTCGATCGCGTCGCGGGCAGCAAGGAGCTCGCGCGTCGTCGTGGCGGCGGTGTCGATGCGTGCCGCACCGCGCGGCGTACGGACCCACCAGGCATCCGTGGTTCGCAGGATGGAGATGGTCATGAAGAAGCCGCTTTCAGGAGGCCGCGGAGGCGGGTGAGGTCGAACTCGTTGTCGCCGCGCAGCGCGGCGGGCATGGCGGCGAGCTCGCGCAGACCCTGCCTGGGCGTCAGGCCCAGGAAGTCCTTGGTGGCCGGCGGCCCCCACTGGGCCAACCCGGACCCGGTCATCTCCGACCATCCCGCCTCGAGGGTGCAGTCGAACAGGTCGCCGTCGGTGAAGTGCTCGACCAGGAAGCCGTCGGGGTCGCGCCAGTAGTCGAAGATCTGGCTGCCCTCGACGTGCCGGCCGATCCCCCAGGACCGCTGGTAGCCCTGCTCCAGCAGGAACTCGCCGCCGGCGGCCAAGGTGTCGAGGTCGGCGACCTGGTAGGCCGAGTGCACGTACCGGTTCCGCGGGCCGAGCATCATCGCCATCGTGTGGTGGTCGGTTGGCGAGGCCCCACGGTCGCACCGGATGAAGCTCATCGTCGGGCCGCGGTCTCGCTGACCGGCGAAGTACTTGAAGTCGCTGACGATCAGACCCAGGTGCTCGAGATACCAGTTCAACGTCGTGAGGTAGGCGGTCGTCTGCAGCACGACGTGGCCCAGCCGCTGGATCCTGGCCGGCTCGCGCAGCGGGCGCTGGGTGTCGTTCGTCCGGGTGACCTCGTGCCCGAAGTTGAACGACCGCGCGGGCTGGCTCGGGAGGTCTGCGAGCTCGTGGATGTCGGCCACGACACGCACCACGGCCCCGCTCGGGTCGGTCAGATCCACACCGAGCCCTCCCAGGGACTCCGGCAGCTTGTTGGCCGTGGCGCCCGTGGCCGCCGCGAGTCGGAGCACGTCGCTCGAGTCGGCGGCCCGGAACGCGGTGCCGAGGTACTTCGATGGGCCACGCCGGACGATCACCCCCGTCGAACCCGCATCACTCCCGCGCAGCTGGAGCTCGTCAGCGGTGCGGGAGACCGTGGCGAAGCCGAAGGCGTGAGCGAAGCGCTCGGAGGCAGCGAGATCCGGCTTCTGGAACTCCAGCCAGGCCAGGTCCTCCACCTTGATCACCGGGTTGACCGCCCGGCCGGGGTGCTCACCGCGCAGTGCGCCTTGGTCGCTGTGCAGGTCGTTGTGCGTCCCGTGATGGCTGCTCATGGTTTCTCCTTTGACTGAATGACGAAATCGTCACGTATGACGTATGACTCAGTCAAGGTTTCTGAGGAAATCGTCATTCCTGACTGGACCGGGGGTAGGGTGGGTCCGACAGCCGAGCAAGGGAGACGCCATGAGTGACACGCCGACCCAGCAGGGGAACCGGCTGGACCGACGCAAGGCGAGGACCCGCGCCGCGCTCGTCCGGGCCGCGCAGACCTTGATCGCCGAGGGCAGGACCAATGTCCCGGTCCTGGAGATCACCCAGGCTGCCGATGTCGGAATGGGGTCGTTCTACAACCACTTCGAGAGCAAGGAAGAGCTGTTCGAGGCCGCCGTCGAGTCGGTCATGGACTCCTACGGGCAGCTGATCGACACCCTGACCGCGGACATCGCCGATCCCGCCGAAGTCTTCGCGACCAGCTTCCGCCTCGCCGGTCGACTCCACCGCCGCGAGCCCGAGCTGAGCCGGGTGCTGCTCCACAACGCGCTGACGCTGCTGAGCTCCGAGGACGGCCTGGCCCCCCGCGCCCGCAGAGACATCCAGGCCGGCGTGGACGCCGGCCGCTTCAAGGTGGACGACGTCGACCTGGCAGTCACGATGGCGGCGGGTGCGCTGCTCTGCCTCGGCCAGCTGCTCCATGACCAGCCCGACCGTGACGATGTCGCGGCCGCCGACCACCTCGCCGAGGACCTGCTGCGCGTGTTCGGCGTACCGGCCAGGCAGGCGCACCGGATCTGCACCCTGCCGCTGCCCGAGCCCGAGACGCTCCAGGGCAACGGCTCCGCAGCCTGATCGGTTCGACCCTTGATCCCCTCGTCCCCGGCTGATCAGTTCCCGGCCTACGACAGGGCAACGAGGACGCCGCAAAAGACCACGATCCTCCTACCGACGCTTCGAAGCCGCCCAACCCAACCAGTGCTGGCAGTCCGACTTCACCCACTGGCGACTGGCCGACGGCACCGACGTCGAGATCCTCAACTGGCTCGACGACTACTACTGGCGCAATACGCAAAGAGCCCCGGGCCGATGGCCCGCAGCTCTTTGACTGTCACTCATGTCGCGACTCAGGTGTCACCTATGTCCCGACTCATCACATGGTGGAGCTGAGGGTGCCTGGGTTCACGACATAGGCGACAACTGATACGCGACACCTGAGTCGCGACATAGGCGACAGTCCTCAGGCATGTCGAAAGCCCGCGTCGCTGTCTTGAAGG
>JBKJLD010000004.1:0-15765 GCA_046597165.1 Nocardioides sp. | reverse complement strand
GTCAGGCCGGCGAGAACGTCGGACTGCTGCTTCGTGGAACCAAGCGCGAGGACATCGAGCGCGGCATGGTCGTCATCAAGCCGGGCACCACGACCCCGCACACCAACTTCGAGGCCTCGGTCTACATCCTCTCGAAGGAGGAGGGTGGCCGTCACACGCCGTTCTTCGACAACTACCGCCCGCAGTTCTACTTCCGCACCACGGACGTGACCGGCGTCGTGACCCTCCCCGAGGGCACCGAGATGGTCATGCCCGGTGACAACACGGAAATGGCCGTTGAGCTGATCCAGCCCATCGCCATGGAAGAGGGCCTGCGTTTCGCTATCCGTGAAGGTGGCCGCACCGTCGGCGCCGGCCGGGTCACCAAGATCACCAAGTGATCTAGCGACACCCTGAACACCAGAACGGCCCCGGACCTCGGTCCGGGGCCGTTCTGCATGTCATCGTGGCGCGGTCCCACCGTGCCGTCCGCGAGAGGATGGACCCATGTCCGATGAGCGTCTTCGCCCGCCCCGGCCGCACGAGAAGCTGACCGAGGACGGACGCACCGTGCGTGAGGTGCTGACCTACGCCCGACGCGGCAGCCGCTTCAGCACGCAGCAGGCCGAGGCCTGGGCGGCCCACCAGGCCGACTGGGTGGTGCCCGACGAGGCGGTCGACCGGGCGGACTTCCGCTGGAACGACTGGTTCGGCCGTGCGGCCCCCCTCATCGTCGAGATCGGCTCCGGCGTCGGCGAGGCAACCGCGGCGCTCGCGGCGACCCGCCCGTCGTACCACGTGCTCGCCTTCGAGGTCTGGCGTCCGGGCACGGCCGAGGGGCTGGGACGGGTCGCGGCCGTCGGCGCCACCAATGTCCGGTTCTGCTCGGTCGACGCGGTCTGGTCCCTCGAGCACCTGGTGGACCCGGGTGGACTGGCGGAGCTGTGGACCTTCTTCCCCGACCCCTGGCACAAGAAGCGGCACCACAAGCGCCGGCTCGTGACCCCCGAGTTCGCCGCCCTGGCGGCCACGCGGCTGGCGCCGGGCGCCGTGTGGCGACTCGCGACCGACTGGTCGGAGTACGCCGCGCAGATGGTCGAGGTGCTCGACGCGGAGCCCCTGTTCGAGGGGGGCGTCGTGGAGCGCTGGGCCGACCGTCCGGTGACGAAGTTCGAGCGCAAGGGCATCAACGCCGGGCGCTCGATCACCGACCTGTGCTACCGCCGGACGCGAGGCTGACGCCGGGCGGACCGGTGCTGCCCCGGGCCACGAGGTGGGTCGGCACGACGAGCTGCGGCGGCCGGTAGTCGGCACCTTCGGAGTCGAGGTCGGCCAGCACCAGCCCGGCAGCCAGCCGACCCTGTTCGTGGACGGGCTGGGCCACCGTGGACAGGTCGAAGAACTCGGCCATTTCGTGGTCGTCGATCCCGATCACCGAGACGTCGCGTGGCACCTCCAGACCGAGCTCGCGTGCGGCCCGCAGGACTCCGATGGCCATCTCGTCGGAAGCCGCGAAGATCGCCGTGGGGGGATCGTCCTGGCCGAGCAACTCGTGGCCGGCCCGGATCCCACCTTTGATGGTGAAGTCACCCGTGTGTTCGAACCTCGCCTCGACCTGAAGCCCCGCGTCGTGCATCGCGCCGCGGTAGCCACGGCGGCGGGCCAGGGGCGCCGCGAAGTCCAGCTCGTCGGTCGAGCCCCCGACGTAGGCGATCCGCCGGTGGCCGAGCCCCGTGAGGTGGTCGACCGCGGTGCGGGCCGCCTCGTCGTCGTCGATGCAGACACTGGCCCAGCCCGGGATCTGCGCGCCGACCATGGCGACGGGACGTCCGAGCTGCTGGAGCCAGGCCACTTCCTGGATGGTCGGGGTCAGCGACAGGATCAGGACGGCGTCCACGCGCTTGCTCAGCAGGTGGGTCTGGAAGACCCGGTGACGGGCATCCCGGTCGCCGGCGAGGTTGTAGAGGAGCAGGTCGTAGCCGCGCTGGCGGAGCACCTCCTCGGCGCCGTGGACCACCGAGGAGAAGAACCAGCGGGTCACGAACGGGACGATCACGGCCACCATCCGGGTCTGGCCGCTCGCCAGCCCGGCCGCACTCGGAGAGGGGACGTAGCCGAGCCGCAGGGCGGACTCCATGACCTTCTCGCGGGTCTCGACCGAGACGCGCGGCAGGCCCCGCAGAGCGCGGGAGACCGTCGCGGTCGACATGCCCACGTCGTGGGCGACGTCCCTGATGCTCGTCACGAGTGGGCTGGTTCCGGGACGCACGCCGAGGTCGTACGGTGACTTGCATGCGTAGGCAACTGCCCGACGGGGCGACCCTGGAGTTCGGTACCGCGACCGCGGCGTACCAGATCGAGGGGGCGACCCGGGAGGACGGTCGTGGCGACTCCATCTGGGACACCTTCACCCGGCGGCCGGGGGTGGTGCGCGACGGCAGCGACGGAGCAGTGGCCTGCGACTCCTACCATCGCCTGGACGAGGACGTGGCCCTGGTCGCCGACCTCGGCGTCGCGTGGTACCGCTTCTCGATCGCGTGGCCGCGGATCGTGCCGGGCGGCACCGGGCGCGTCGAGCCCCGCGGCCTGGCCTACTACGACCGGCTGGTCGACTCGCTGCTGGAGCGCGGGGTGGCGCCGACCGCCACGCTCTACCACTGGGACCTGCCGCAGCCGCTCGAGGACGCGGGCGGCTGGCTCGAGCGCGGCACGGCCGAGGCGTTCGCCGACTACGCGATGGTCGTGCACGAGCGGCTGGGGGACCGGGTGGGCGTCTGGGCGACCCACAACGAGCCGTGGTGCGCGGCCTACCTCGGCTACGCGGCGGGTGTCCACGCGCCCGGGCGCCGCGAGGGGGGACGTGCCCACCGCGCCGCCCACCATCTCCTGCTCGGGCACGCGCTCGCCGCGCAGCGGATGCGTGAGGCCGGCGCCTGCGACGTCGGCATCGTGCTGAACCTGGCGCCGATCTGGCCCGAGCGTCCCGAGGCGGCCGACGCGGCTGACGGGGTCGACGCCGTGCACAACCGGGTCTGGCTCGGACCCCTGGTCGACGGGGCGTACGACGACCGGCTGCTCGCCATCGCCCCGGTGCTGGCCGACCCGGGGCTGGTGCGCGACGGAGACCTCGACCTCGTGAGGGGCTCGGCGGACTGGCTCGGCATCAACTACTACACACCGGTCCGCCCTGATCTTGCTGATCCGGCCGCTGCCGGTGACGACCCCGACCGCCACCCCGAGACCGACGCCTACCCCGGCGTCCCGCCCGTGGCGTTCCGGGTCCGCGAGCCGCGCACCGACATCGGCTGGGAGGTGGAGGCGACCGGGCTCGAGGAGCTGCTCGTCGAGACCCATCGGCGCACCGGCCTTCCTTTGCTGATCACTGAGAACGGTGCGGCCTACTCCGATGACGTGCGCGACTCGGACGGCCGCGTGGACGACCAGGACCGGATCGTCTACCTGCGCGACCACCTTGCTGCCACCGATCGGGCCCGCGCGGCAGGCGCCGACGTCCGGGCCTACATCGTGTGGACCCTGCTGGACAACTTCGAGTGGGCCGAGGGCTACACCAAGACCTTCGGCATCGTGCACGTGGATCCCCGGGACCAGGCCCGCACCCCCAAGGCGTCGTACGTCTGGTTGGCTGGGCTGCTTGGTCCGGGGGGACCGTCGGGACATCCTGCGGACGCCTAGCCCTTGACGCTGCCGGCTAGCAGTCCGCGGACGAAGTAGCGCTGCAGGGCGAGGAAGACGGTGAGCGGGATGATCAGCGAGACGAAGGCTCCGGAGGCCAGCAACTGCCAGTCCTCGCCGCGCTGACCGACCAGGCTCACCAGCCGGACCGTCATCGGGGAGACCTGCGGCGAGCTGAACACGAGGGCGACCAGCAGGTCGTTCCAGACCCACAGGAACTGGAAGATCCCGAACGCGGCGATCGCCGGCATCATCAGCGGCAGCATCACCCGCGTGAAGATCTGCACGTGTCCTGCGCCGTCGACTCGGGCGGACTCGATCAGCTCACCGGGGATCTCGCGCATGAAGTTGTGCAGCAGGAAGATCGCCAGTGGGAGCGCGAAGATCGTGTGCGAGAGCCAGAGCTCGTAGAGCCCGCCGGCCGGGGCGTCGCGACCTGCGAGCGGCATCAGGTTGAACGGCGGCTTGACGTAGAGCTGGAGCAGCGGAACGAGGGTGACCTGGATCGGCACGATCTGCATGGCGAAGACTGCCACGAACAGGGTGTCGCGACCGCGGAAGTTCATCCACGCGAAGGCGTACGCCGCGAGCGTCGCCAGGCTGATCGGGATCAGCACTGCGGGCAGGGTGATCACGATCGAGTTCACCAGGTTGGTCGCCAGGCCCTGGCCGGTGGCGCCTCCGCTGAGGACCTCCCTGTAGTTCTGCAGGGTGAACGACGGGTGCGCAAAGATGTTCCACCACCCGTCGCCCTTGACCTGGCTCTCGGGGCGGAACGACGAGACCAGCAGCCCGAAGGTCGGGATGGTCCACAGCACCGCGATGACCAGGGTGGCGCCCGAGGCGAGACGTCCGGTCAACCCCGCCTTGGCGGCCCCGGAGGCCGTCTGGTGCGGCGGTTGCGTCGCCGCGGCGGGTGCCGCCTGCGGGGACGTGGGCGTTGTGGCGGTCATCGGGCCTCCAGCTTGCGCATCTGACGGACGTTGTAGATGACGATCGGGGTGACCAGCAGGAAGATCACGACCGCGATCGTGGTGGCCAGACCCTGGTTGCCCGCCACGAAGTTCTGTCGGTAGAACTCGTAGGCCAGGACGCTGGTGTGGAAGTTGCCGCCGGTGGCGGTCTGGACGATGTCGAAGACCTTCAGCGTGGCGATCGTGATGGTGGTCAGCACCACGATGAGCGAGGGCCGGATGCTGGGCACGGTGATGAAGCGGAACATCTGCCAGCTCCCCACACCGTCGAGACGCGCGGCCTCGGTGATGTCCTCGGGAATCGCCTTGATCGAGGCGGACAGGATCGTCATCGCGAACCCGGCCTGGATCCAGACCAGGATGACGATGAGGAAGATCGTGTTCCACGGGTTGTTGAGCAGGAAGTTGTAGGTGTCCAGGTGCAGCCAGACCAGGATCTGGTTGAGCAGGCCGAGCTGGGTGGACTCACCGGACTTGTAGTCGTAGACGAACTTCCAGATGATCGAGGCGCCGACCATCGAGATCGCCATCGGCAGGAAGAGCAGGGCCTTGGCGAACTTCTCGAACTTCGCGCGGTCGACCATGACGGCGTAGACCAGGCCGATACCGGTCGAGACGGTCGGAGTGAGGAGCACCCACAACAGCGTGTTGCGCAGCACCTCGACCTGCTGGCTGTTGGTGAACAGGTCCTTGTAGTTGTCGAGCCCCACGAAAGGCGGGTTGAACGTCGCGGACCCGTGCAAGGACTGCCACAGGGTGACGACGGCCGGGTAGAGCAGGCCGACGCCGATCAGCAGCAGCGACGGGCCGAGGAAGGCGGCCGCCTGGACCCGCTCACCTCGCCTCGAGCGCACCCGTTGGGTGAGCAGCAGGATCACGGCCATGACGCCGTAGAAGAGCACGACGGCGATGACCATCGCGATGAGCTTGTCGGACGTAGTCAACGCGGACTCACTTCCTGGGCGACGAGGCAGATGGGGAGCGGCTCGGTGGATCCGAAGAGGCGGCCGGCCCGGGGGCCTGCCCGCGGCCCGCCCCCCGCTCAGATCAGGAGGGCCAGGAGCTCTCGATGTTCTTCAGTGCGTCGGCGCTGCTCTCGCCCGTGATCCAGGCGGTCATTTCCTTCCAGAAGGAGCCGGCACCCACGGCGCTCGGCATCTGGTCGGATCCGTCGAAGCGGAAGACCGCCTCCGGGTCCTGGAACGTCGCGGCCGACAGCTGGTCGATCGGGTTCGGGAGGTTGGCGATGTCGAGGCCGGTGTTGGCGCTCACCCAGCCACCACCCGGGGTGGCCTTCGCCTTCTCGTTGGCCCACACGTCGCTCGACAGGTAGGTCTGGAAGGCCTGCACCTCGGGACGGTCGTCGAACGCGGCGACGAACTCGCCACCGCCGAGCACCGGCTTGCCGTTGTCGGAGTTGGTCGGCGGCAGGTAGAACGCGAAGACGTCGCCATTCTCGGAGACGTCCGTGCCCTCGGGCCACTGGGCGCCGTAGAAGGAGGCCTGGCGGTGCAGCCCGCACTTGCCGGCGACGATCGGCAGACCGCCGTCCTGGAACGCCGTGGTGGCGATCGAGTTCACGTCTCCGAAACCACCGTTGACGTAGTTGGCGTTCTTGAGGATGGCACCGACGCGGTCCAGGGACTCCACGACACCGGGGTCGTCGAACGGGATCTCGTGGTTGACCCACTGGTCGTAGTAGTCCGCGCCCTGGTCACGCAGGATCGTGTCCTCGAGCCAGTCGGTCGCGGTCCAGCCGGTGGCCTCGCCCGACTCGATGCCGGCGCACCAGGGCTTGATCCCGGTGGCGGCGATCTTGTCCGAGAGGGCCAGCATGTCGTCCCACGTGGTGGGGACCTCCCAGCCGTTCTTGGCGAACATCTTCGGGGAGTACCAGACGAACGACTTCACGCTCGCACCCAGCGGAGCGGCGTAGAACTTGCCGTCGACCGTGCCGTAGGACTTCCAGTCCGCGCCGAAGAACTTGTCGACGTTGTCCGAGACCGACTGCGGGGCCTCGACCACCGTGCCCGAGCTGACGATGGTCTTGAGGAGTCCGGGCTGCGGGATGTAGGCGATGTCCGGGGCGTTACCGGCCTTCACCCGCACCACGAGCTGGGTCTCGAACTGGTCGGAGCCCTCGTAGCTCACCTTCGCGCCGGTGCACTCGGTGAAGAGCTTGTAGGAGTCCTCATGAGCCTTCTGCTCGGGTGGCAGGATCGAGGTGTAGACGCTGACGGTGCGACCCGTCAGGTCGCCGTAGGAGGTCAGTTGCTCGCAACCGGCCTTGCCTTCGCCGGGCGAGGTGCCGCCGGCAGCCTGGCTGCCTCCGCTGTCGCTGCTGGCACAGCCGGCGAGGACGAGTCCCGCCGACATGAGGATGGCGGCGGTGGCCACCCCTGGCCGAGTCCTGAGTGATCGCATGCGCAAGTCCTGTCTTCTTGGGTCCGGATGGGGAGAGTCCCCCACACAGGGACTCCGTCCGTCCCCTGATGCAAACGTTTACACACGCGTGCGTCAAGGAAGTCGGATAACGATGCTGTAACGCACGTCACATCCGGGATTCCTCCAGTAGCGCGATCTCCTCGTCGACGTACGGGTCGACGTCACCGGTCGAGTCAAGCTCGGCGCGCAGCTCCCGCTGCCGGGCGAGGGCCTCGTCGCGTCGACCGAGGTGGCGCAGCGCCCAGGCCACGGACCAGCGGGCGACCCGGGTCCGGGCCACGTCGCCGATCCGTTCGCGCGCCGCCAACGCCTCCTCGAAGACAGCAAGTGCGTGGGGGAAGTCGCCCAGCTCGGCGTGGGTCATCGCCAGGTTGTGGAGCAGCGAGGCGTCCCAGTCCCGGGCCCGCTGGTCGCTGGCTCCACGGGCGACCGCGAGGGCCTGGGCGGTGAGCGCGGGCTGGTCAGCGGGGTCGGCGACCAGGATGAGCATGTGCAGGGCATCGACGTGCAGGGCCTCGAGGCCAGCCGTCCCGGCCGTCCGGGCAGCCGCCTCGAACTGGGGTCGGGCCTCCTCGGGGGAGCCTGCGGAGCGCAGGAGCCGTCCGCGCTCGAGCACGATCCGGGTGGCGACCTCGTCGCTGACCGGGGACAGTCCGTCGAGCACCGCATGCCCCTCGTCGTACCTCTCCTGGAGCCCCGGCGCCCGGGCGACCTGGGTCAGCAGCACGAGCCGGTCATGAGGGTCGCTCCCGTCGACCGCGGCCCGGAACCGCTGTTCGGAACCGGCCGGGTCGTCGAAGTCCCACAGGGGGGTCGGGTCGATCATGGGGACATCTTCGGGCGCTCGCGGCGCGATGTCAGCGGCGCGCCGTCAACCGTCGGCGCAGGTCTGCCTCGCGAGCCAGTCGGGCGCTGTCGCGCTCGCGGCGCGTGGCCACCACCGCGGCGAGGAACGCCTCCGGCGGGGTGCCCGCCGGAGGCGCCGGTGCGACGTACGGCGCGACCTGCGCGGCGAGCCGGCCGCCCACCGTCGCGCGGGCCACCGGATCGATCTGGGCAAGCCGACCGAGGAACTGACGAACGGCCAGGGCCAGCCCCGTCGGTAGCGAGGCGATGTCGGCACCTCTTGCCCAGGAGGCCAGCTCGGGCGGCATCGCGGCGGGGGGCGCGAGCCGCAGCCGCACGCGCTCGCGGACGACGTACGTCCCGGCGGCGAAGTCGCCCAGCCGCTTGCCCCGCGCGCTCACCAGGGCCGAGAAGAAGGCCGGCCCTCCCGAGAAGAGGTAGACCTCGACGATCGCGATCAGCGAGCGGACGAAGGCGTGCTGGAAGGAGATCGGGCCGGCGTCGTCTCGCACCGTGCGCAGTCCCATGGCGAGCTTGCCGAGCGACTTGCCCCGAGTCAGGGTCTCGACGGTCGTGGGGATGACGACGAAGACGAGGATCAGCGAGCCGACCAGCGCAACCCACAACAGGGCGGCGTCGGTGCGCAGGGCGGCGATGGTGGACAGCAGCACGATCCCGACCAGCAGGAGGACCGTGACGGAGACGTCGATCAGTCCCGAGGCGATCCGCGAGCCCAGACCGGCGGGCGGCAGGTCGAGCGCGACGGCCTCACCGGTGACGAGGTCGTCGGTCGTCAGGGTCGCGAACTCCGGGGCCGACATCATGCGAAGCATAGGCTGGGCTCGTGGACCTCGACGCCTACGTGCTCGCGCACGCCGACGAGTGGCGACGCCTCGAGCAGCTCACCAGGCGCCGGCGGCTCACCTGGACCGAGAGCGACGAGTTCGTCGACCGGTACCAGCAGGTGGCCACGCATCTCTCGGTCGTTCGCACGTCCGCGCCCGACGCGTCGCTGGTGGCCCACCTCTCCTCTCTGTTGTCGCGCGCGCGCAACCGGGCGGTCGGCACCCGGGTCGGCACCTGGCGCGGCGTGGCGACGTTCTTCGTCGACCGGTTCCCTGCCGCCCTCTACCGGCTGCGCTGGTGGTGGCTCGGGACAGTGGCCGTCAACGTCGTCGGCACCGCGGTCATGATGCTGTGGCTGTTGCGCCACCCCGCTGTGGAGCAGAGCCTGCTGTCCCCGGACGAGATCGACCAGCTGGTCAGCCATGACTTCGCCGGCTACTACAGCGAGTACGCCGCCGGCCACTTCGCCGCGCAGGTCTGGGTCAACAACGTCTGGGTCTCGGGGCTCTGCCTGGCGCTGGGTGTCCTGGGGTTCCCGGTCGTGGTGGCGTTGTTCAACAACGTCGCGAACCTCGCGGTGATCGGGTCGATCATGATCCGGCACGGCCACGGCGGCCACTTCTGGGGGCTGATCCTTCCCCACGGACTGCTCGAGCTGACCGCCGTCTTCGTGGCCGGGGGCGTGGGGCTGCGGCTCTTCTGGTCGTGGGTGGAGCCGGGTTCGCTCTCGCGCAGCCAGTCCCTGGCCCGGGAGGGGCGCACCTCGGGCACCGTGGCGTTGGGGCTGGTCCCGGTGCTGTTGGTGAGTGGAATGATCGAGGCCTTCGTGACCCCTTCCGGGCTGCCGACCTGGGCGCGGATCGGGATCGGCGTACTCGCCGAGGCGCTGTTCCTCGCCTATGTCTTCGTCCTGGGCCGGTCCGCCGTACGCCGAGGGCACACCGGCGACCTCGACCCCTCCCTCCTCGAGGACCTCGTCGCCACCCAGACGTGACCGGGCAGTTGGGGGCACTCTCAGGGCGCTGACCGGGCAGTTGGGGGCACTCTCAGGACGCTGACCGGGCAGTTGGGGGCACTCTCAGGACCCTTGAAACTTCCGCAACGTGCCCGGTCACCCGGCTGAGAGTGCCTAAAAGTGCCCGGTCACCTCTGGGAGAGTGCCCCGAAGCGCCCGGTCAGAGGAGGCCGCGGGCTTTGAGGGTGAGGTAGTGGTCAGCAAGAGCCGGGGGCAACCGCTCGGCATCCGCGTCGACGACGTCGACCCCCAGGGCACCCAGCAGGTCAGCTGTTCGGCGCCGACGGACGAGGACCTGCTCGGCTGCGGCCGCGTCGTACACCTCGTCCACCGTGCCCCGGGTCGCGGCGAGCTGCTCGAGCGCCGGGTCCTTCACCGACGCGAGCACGACCCGGTGGTGGCGGGTCAACGTCGGCAGCACGGGGAGCAGCCCCTCCTCGACGGCCGAGGGCTCCAGCGGGGTGAGCAGTACGACGAGCGCGCGGCGGCGGCCCAGTCCGGTGACGGCCCCGGCCAGCGAGGTCCAGTCGGCCTCCGCGATGACGGGCTCCAGGTCAGCCATCGCCTCCTGGAGCTGGGCCGCGACGTCGCGGGCTCGTGCGGAACGGAGCCGGGTGCGGACCCGTCTGTCCCCGGCCACGAAGTCGATGCGGTCGCCGGCCCGTGCCGCCAGCGCCGCGAGCAACAGCGCGGCGTCCATCGCGGAGTCGAGCCGGGGGACGTCGTCCACCCGTCCGGCGGAGGTGCGCGAGGTGTCGAGCACGAGGACGACCCGGCGGTCGCGCTCGGGCTGCCAGGTGCGGACGACGACGTTGCGGTTGCGGGCGCTGGCACGCCAGTCGATCGAGCGCACGTCGTCGCCGCGGACGTACTCGCGCAGGGAGTCGAACTCGGTGCCCTGGCCGCGCACCCGGACCGCCGCGCGCCCGTCGAGCTCACGCAGCCGCGCCAGCCGGCTGGGCAGGTGCTTGCGGGAGTCGAAGGAGGGCAGCGAGCGGATCGCTCCCGGCACCTCGTGGGTGAGCTGCCGGGCGGCGAGGCCGAGCGGGCCCCGGCTGCGCACCGTGACCCCGATCGCGCGGAGGTCCCCGCGCCGTCGGGGCCGCAGTGCGGTGGACAGCAGCTGCCGCTCGCCCGGCCGGAGGTCCAGCCGGTGCCGGTTGCCGGTGGCCCCGGCGCTGGGCTGCCAGGCGTCGCGGACCAGAGCCCGAACCCGCCTTGACGAGTCGTTGGTGACGAGCAGCGTGGTCTCGGCCTGCTGTCCCATGCGTACGGCGGCGAGCGGGCGTCGCTCGCAGCCCATCACGGCCGGGGCGGGCGCGAGCGCCCAGTCGAGAAGTACGACGAGCGCGGTCGCCAGCACCCACAGCCACATCGTGCCCATGCCGGGCCGCAGCGCCACCGGGACCAGGCCCAGCAGGAGCAGGAGGGGGACACGGCCGGAGACGACCATCAGCAGCGGGCGCCGTTCATCGTGGCACCGGCACCGAGCCGAGCGCGCTGGCGAGGACCTGGGACACGTCGACGCCCTCGAGCTCGGCCTCGGGGCGGAGCCCCAGCCGGTGCGCCAGGGTCGCGTACGCCAACGCCTTCACATCGTCCGGGGTCACGAAGTCCCGCCCGGTCAGCCAGGCCCAGGCCCGCGCGGAGCGCAACAGGGCGGTCGCCCCTCGAGGACTCACGCCCAGGCTCAGCGAGGGGGACTGGCGGGTGGCCCGGGCGATGTCGACGAGGTAGCCGACCACCTCCGGCGTCACCTGGACCCGTCGTACGGCGGCTTGGCCGGCGGCGATGTCCGACGCGCCGGCCACGGCTCGGACCCCCGCCCCCGCGACGTCTCGGGGGTCGAACCCGTCGGCGTGTCGGCGCAGGATCTCCAGCTCGGAGCTGCGCTCCGGGATCGGCAGCACCACCTTGAGCAGGAACCGGTCGAGCTGGGCCTCGGGCAGCGGGTAGGTGCCCTCGTACTCGACCGGGTTCTGGGTGGCGGCGACCAGGAACGGCCGAGGCAGCGGACGCGAGACCCCGTCGACCGAGACCTGGCCCTCCTCCATCGCCTCCAGGAGCGCCGACTGGGTCTTGGGCGGCGTCCGGTTGATCTCGTCGGCGAGCAGGAGGTTGGTGAAGACCGGCCCTTCGCGGAAGCTCAGCTCGCCCTGGTGGCTGTCGATCACCATCGAGCCGGTGATGTCGCCCGGCATCAGGTCGGGGGTGAACTGGACCCGACGGGTCTCCACGGACAGGCTCGCCGCGAGGGTGCGCACCAGCAGCGTCTTGGCGGTCCCGGGCACCCCCTCCATCAGGACGTGGCCCCCGCACAGCAGCGCGACGAGGAGCCCGGAGACGGCGGCGTCCTGCCCGACGACGGCCTTGGCGACCTCCGTGCGTACGGCGGCCAGCCGCTCGCGGGCCGCCTCCCCGGCGTCGATGCCGGTGTCTGCCTGGATGCCGGGACCCGGGCCGGGGTCCGGCGGTGCGGGGTGGGTCATGGGCGACGTACCTCTCTGTCGAGCTCGGCCAGTCGGCCGGCCAGCGTGATCAGGTCGTGGTCGGAGGTGGGCGGCGGTGCGGCCGGCCCGAGCAGCTCCTCGAGCTCGGCGACCGGCCGGTCGAGGTGACGCGCGAGGTCCCGCACCAGGGTGGCTGTGTCGACACCGGCACCGAGGCGGAGCCGTTCCGCAGCGCGGACCCTGGCGGCACTGCGCAGGGCTTCCGCCGCGTGGCCGCGGTCGCCGGAGCGGCGGTAGAGCCGGCCCCGGCTGCGCGTCGTCTCGATGGCCTTGACCACGACCGGGAGCGGCTCGCTCGCGAGCGGGCCGAGGCGCCGGAACCGCCACAGCACCACGGCGAGCACGGCGATCGCCCCGAGCCACAGGCCCGGGTGCAGCCAGCGGGGGAGCAGGGTCTGGACGCTCACCCCGTCGGAACCCAACAGGTCTCCGGCGTCGGGGACATACCAGACCAGACGTCCGCGCTGACCGAGCAGGCGCAGCGCCGCGGCGGCGTTGTCGGAGCGCAGGATCTGGTCGTTGGTGAACGCCTCCGGCGCGCCGAAGAGGATGACGCCGGCGCGCGGCTCGACCACGAGGGCGCCGTGCTGGCCGCGGAAGCACCCGGTGCGCGAGGGGTACTCGAGGGCGTGGTCGACCTGGAGCGTCAGTCCGTCGTACGTCGGGTCGGTGCAGCCCGGGGTCCGTGGCTCGCGCATCGACACCTGGAAGGGCAACCGCCGCACGCCGAGGGCGCGGGTGGTGCCGGGGCCGGGACCGGCGAGGACGAGGGTGGCTCCGCGGGTGTGGTCGAGCAGTCGGGTCGTGGTGCTCCGGCCGAGCAGCTCGGTCGAGGTCACGAGCACGGTGGTTCGCCCGTCGACCGGGGCCGCGTCGAGGGCGTCGGCGCCGCGGACCACCCGCAGCTCCACGCCCTGGTCGGAGAGGACCCGGGCCAGCGCCTGAGCGCCTCCGGGGCCCGGGTTGTCCGGGTCCAGGGGAATCGTGGTGCGCAGGCCGCCGGCACCGAGAACGACCACCGCAGTCGCCGCCACGAGGCCTCCCACGATGAGGAGGGTGGAGCGTTGGGAGCGCAGCCAGGCGCGGGCATCGCTCACCTGACTCCCGCCTGCCTGCCGGCCAGCCGGTCGTCCAGGTCGAGCACGCCGCGTGCCTGGTCTGCGGTGGCCGGGCGGTCGCCGTAGAGCACGGCGTCGAAGAGTCGGGCGCTGGCATCGACCCGGTCCCGCTGGTCGGGGTGGGCGGTCGCCAGTGCGGCGGCGACCTCATGGGCGGTTGCGCCGGGAGTGTCGTCGAGCCGGCCGCGCTCGACCTGGCGCACGCTCAGCGCCCGGAACCCGTCCACCACGGCGGCGGCGGAGCGACCCTCGGCGAGGGCGGTCTCGGCCCGGGCCCGCAGTTGGGCGGCGGTGACGGTCTCGTCGGTGAGCACCGCGCCGGTGCGTGCGCCGACCCGTGCGGTGCGGCGGACCCGGGAGAGCAGCCAGCCCAGCCCCACGACGAGCAGGAGACCGATGAGCATCGCCGCGAACGCGGAGAGTGGTGGCGCCTGCGAGGCGGCCGAGATGCCCCGGTCAATGAGGCGCAGCAGCCAGGCGATCAGCTGCTCGAGGGCGTTCTGCTGGTGGTACTCCGGTCGGATCAGCTCCCGTCGCAGCGCGGAGCGGGCCTCCGCGCCTGACGGGTTGAGCGGCACGGCTGCGGCCCGAGCGAGCACGCCGACGACGGGTCCGACGATCACCGGGGGGTGATCCCGGCCTGCGCCATCAGCTCCACGTCGTAGGCCTCCTTGCGCATCCTCTGGTCGAGGTACTGCAGCGCGACCACGGCGGTGGTGAACGGCGCCACGAAGGCGGCCGCGACCACCGAGGTGAGGGCGTTGGTGAGCACCAGGCCGAGCAGGGCGTAGTTCGCCGCAACGCCACTGGCCAGAAGTCCCTGGCCGACGAGGGAGATGGGCAGGGCCAGCATGCCGCCGGCGACCTGGGCGATGACCACCGTCAGCAGGGCGATGCCGAAGGTGCGCCAGAACTGGCCACGGGTCAGCCGGTAGCCGCGTCGGATCGCGCCCGGGACGCTCAACCCTTCGAGCATCAGGGCCGGCACGGGCAGGTAGTAGACGCGGATCCAGAACCAGCAGAGGAACGCCAGGAACACGGGCACCGTCACGAGCCCGTAGGCCGCGATCTGCCAGCCCGTCCCCAGCAGGACCACGGGCAGCCAGGTGGCGGCGTACGCCGCGAGCAGCGCCAGCAGCATCAGGCCGAGCAGGAGGGTGAGCCCGACCAGGCGCCAACGGGTGCCGTGGGTGGCTCGCCAGGCCTCCCCGAGGCTGAGTCGGCGCCCGATCGCCGCTGCTGCGGTGACGTGCGCGATCATTCCGGTCACGAGGATCAGGCCGATCGACTGCAGCACGGTTCCCAGGGCGAGCGAGCCGAGCGAGCCGACGACTCCGGCCACCTCCGCACGTGACACGTCGCCGTTGCTGCCGTCGATGCTCAGGCCAACGGTCCAGGTCAGGAGCGCCGTCACGAGCACCGGGATCGCCATCGCCACTGCGGCCACCAGCACGGCCGAGCCCACGGTCGCGCGCGGGTTGAAGCGGATGATCCGGAAGGCCGCGTCGTACATGTCTCCGACACCCAGGGGTCGCAGCGGCATCGCCCCTGGTTTGTGGGCTGCCCCGAGCATGCCGGGCGGCGGACCCCCGCCGGGGCCGGCCGGAGGCCATCCTTGGGCGGGGAACGGCGGCGCCGCGGGCGGTGTGACGGGAGCCGCGTACGGCGAAGCCGGGGGCCCCGGGGGGCCCGGAGGCCCAGCAGCTCCCGGCGGTGGGTACCACCCGTGTTCCGACATCGTGCCCCCTTCGCCGCGCGCCCTACGCCCGAGTCGACGGCGCCATCTTGTCAGGTGCGCCTGTTGCGAGGATGCTGACAGGGGTCCGGATCGGCCCCGAACCAGCCTCGAAGTGAGCGTTCCCCAACCGATTTGGCGTGGACCGGGATCTCTGTCAAGATAGTCCGGTTGCTCCGGTGGGTTGCCGGGGTGCGTCTCTAGCTTGACTCCTGAATCGCGTTTCCTGAAACGAATCTGGTGGTCTGGCGCGCGGCCGCACCGAACCAGGAGACCCGATCAGCCCGACGAACCCGTCGGGCGCCACCAACACTGAAGACAGATCCCGGTAGGGAATGCTGCGTGCAGGATGCGCGACACGCCCGACCGCGGGGGTCGGCCGAACGGCACTTCAGGGTGGGGGAGAGACGGGCGGCAGGGCCTCACCCGGGGCCAGGTCGAGAAAGAAAAGGCACGCGGTGCCGGTTTCGCATGGCCGGTACAGACTTAAGGACGAGAGAGACCTATGGCGGGACAGAAGATCCGCATCAGGCTCAAGGCCTATGACCACGAGGTGATCGACACCTCGGCGCGCAAGATCGTGGACACCGTCACCCGCACGGGT
>JBKJLD010000043.1:0-19624 GCA_046597165.1 Nocardioides sp. | reverse complement strand
AGCACGTGCTCGACCTCGGAGGTGCCGATGCCGAACGCGATCGCACCGAAGGCGCCGTGGGTCGAGGTGTGGGAGTCGCCGCACACGATCGTCATGCGGTCTTCCATCTGCAGCTTGCGGATGGCGTCGCCGCGGTACTCGACGATGTAGCCCTGCCCACCGCCGGTGCCGGTGTGCGTGATCAGGGTGAGCACGAGGTCCTTGGCGGTGACGCCGGCCGGCAGGTGACCGTTGATCGTGACGGCCATGGTCTTGGGCTTGTCCTGCATCAGGGTCTGGGTCGCGAGCACGTGCTCGACCTCGGAGGTGCCGATGCCGAAGGCGATCGCGCCGAACGCGCCGTGCGTGCTGGTGTGGCTGTCGCCGCAGACGATGGTCATCCCGGGCTGGGTGAGGCCGAGCTGCGGGCCGACCACGTGGACGATCCCCTGCTCGATGTCACCGAGCGGGTGCAGTCGGACGCCGAACTCCTCGGCGTTGCGCCGCAATGTGTCGACCTGGGTCCTGGAGACCGGGTCAGCAATCGGCTTGTCCCAGTCGAGCGTGGGGACGTTGTGGTCCTCGGTGGCGAGCGTGAGGTCGGGACGGCGTACGCCGCGACCGGCGAGCCGCAGCCCGTCGAAGGCCTGCGGGGAGGTGACCTCGTGAATCAGGTGGAGGTCGATGAACAACAGGTCCGGTTCTCCTGCGTTGGACCGGACGACGTGCTCGTCCCAGACCTTCTCGGCCAGGGTCTTACCCATGACTGACTCCCTCGTCGACGACTGACCTGCTCCGTGGCGTGCAGATCACACATACTAAGCCTTGCATCCCATGATCTGAGACGGCAGTATTGCCATATGGACAACACTAGCGGAGTCGGCGTGCTCGACAAGGCCGCCCTCGTGCTCACTGCCCTCGAGTCCGGCCCCGCCACCCTGGCCGGGCTGGTCGCCGGCACCGGACTGGCCCGACCGACCGCCCACCGCCTCGCGGTGGCGCTCGAGCACCACCGGCTCGTGGCCCGCGACATGCAGGGTCGATTCGTCCTCGGGCCACGTCTGGCCGAGCTCTCGGCCGCCGCCGGCGAAGACCGGCTGCTGGCAACCGCCGGGCCGGTGCTGGCCCGTCTGCGCGACATCACCGGCGAGTCCGCCCAGCTGTGGCGCCGTCAGGGCGAGCACCGCGTCTGCGTCGCCGCGGCCGAGCGCCCGAGCGGCCTGCGCGACACCATCCCGGTCGGGTCGCAGCTGACCATGCGGGCCGGCTCCGCAGCCCAGGTGCTGCTGGCCTGGGAGGACCCCGACCGGATGCACCGCGGCCTGCAGAACGCTGCCTTCTCGGCGGCCGCCCTCTCCGGCATCCGCCGCCGCGGCTGGGCCCAGTCCGTGGGCGAGCGCGAGCAGGGCGTGGCGTCGGTCTCGGCCCCCGTTCGCTCCCCCGGCGGCAAGATCATCGCCGCGGTCTCGGTGTCAGGGCCGCTCGAACGACTCTCGCGCCAGCCCGGACGGATGCACGCCCCCGCCGTACTCGCCGCGGCCGAGCGGCTCTCCGAGTCCCTGCGCCGCGCCGCCGCCGAGTAGAACCCCGGGGCTCACTGGGAGGTCAGAAGAGGGCGTCCTGCTCCAGCTCGAGGAGCAGCTGCTTGCGCGCCAGCCCCCCGGCATACCCCGTGAGCGTGCCGTCGGCACCGATCACCCGATGGCACGGGATCACGATCGGGATCGGGTTGCGCCCGTTGGCCAGCCCGACCGCACGCGAGGCGGCATTGGTCATCCCGAGCCGCCCGGCGATCTGGCCGTACGACGCGGTCTCGCCGTAGCCGATCCCCACGAGCTGCTCCCAGACCCGCGTCTGGAAGTCGGTGCCGGCCGCCGCGAGAGGGAGGTCGAACTCCTTCAACTCGCGCTCGAAATAGGCCCGCAGCTGGCGCACCGCCTCGGCCAGGACCGGGTGCGCGTCGTCGCGCGCACCCTTGGGCCGGCCGTCGGCCTCGCCGTACGGCGTGAAGTCGATGGCGGTGATCGACCCGTCCCGCTCCACGACCCGCAGCTCCCCGATCGGTGAGTCCATCACGGTCCACATCTCAGATCTCCTTCGTTGCGAGCTCGACTGGCGGCATCAGGGTGTTCCACAGGTGCATCAACGCGTAGGACCGCCAGGGCCGCCACGCCCCGCTGCCGGCCAGCACCTCGGTGGGGTCGTGCCCCAGCCTCACCAGCGCGTTGCGCACCCCGACATCGGTGGGCAGGAAGACGTCGGGGTGCCCGAGAGCGCGCATCGCCACGTAGTCGGCCGTCCACGGCCCGATGCCCGGCAGCGCGACGAGGTCCCGGCGTACCTCGTCACGGTCCGGCCCCCGATCGAGCGCCACCGCCCCCGACGCCAGCGCCTCACACAGCGCCACCAGAGCGCGGCCGCGGGCCCGGGGCATGGGGAGCGACTCGGGGTCCACCGTCGCGAGGGTCGCCGCCGACGGGAAGAGGTGGGTCAGGCCGGGGATCGCGGTCTCGATCCGAGCACCGTGCTCGGCGACCAGTCGTCCGGTGACGGTGCACGCGCCCGCCACGCTGACCTGCTGGCCGATCACGGTGCGGACGGCGACCTCGTCGCCGTCGACCTGCCCCGGCACCCGCAGGCCCGGGAACCGGCGCACGAGCGGACCGATGACCGGGTCGCCGGCGAAGTGCTCCGCCACGGCCAACGGGTCGCAGTCGGCGTCGACGAGCCGGCGGGTCCGCTCCACGGCCGCCGCGGTGTCGCGCAGGTCCTGCAGCGCGAAGGTCGCGGTGACGAAGGCGGTCTGACCCTCCTCCAGGGCGTCGTCGGTGTCGAGGCGGACGGTGCCCGGCGCGTGTGGCAGGTCGAGGGTGCGGGCGTAGAAGCCCGGCCCAGCCACCTCGACACCCGGGATCAGGTGGTGGGCCAGGAAGCGCACCAGGGCGCTGCCGGCGTACGGCGTGCGCACGGCGAGCCGCATCCGCACGGTCCCCGTGCTAGGGCTGCCCCCTCGACGGCCGCGGAGCCCGGTCGGGCTGGCGGCGTAGACCTCACGGATCGTGTCGTTGAACTGGCGCACGCTGGAGAAGCCGGCCGCAAAGGCGATGTCCGCGCAGGTGAGGTCGGTGGTCTCGATCAGCACCCGCGCGGTCTGGGCTCGCTTGGCCCGGGCCAGGGAGAGCGGGCCCGCGCCGAGCTCGCCGGACAGGATCCGCGTGAGGTGGCGCGGCGTGTAGCCCACCCGGCGAGCCAGCCCGTCGACACCCTCGCGGTCGACGACCCCGTCGGCGATCAGCCGCATCGCCCGCCCCGCCGCGGTCGCCGCGACGTCCCAGTCGGGGCTGCCCGGGGTGGCATCGGGCAGGCAGCGCTTGCAGGCGCGGTAGCCGGCCGCCTGGGCCGCGGCCGCACTCGGGTGGAAGGTGACGTTCGCCAGGGCGGGCAACCGGGCCGGGCAGGAGGGGCGACAGTAGATCCCGGTGGTGCGCACGGCCGTGTAGAAGACGCCGTCGAAGCGTCGGTCGCGGGACTTCACGGCGCGGTAGCAGGACTCCCGGTCCAGCCTGTCGACGACGCTCATGGGTTCATCATGGCGCACGCCGCGAGGTCATTCTCGCGGGAATCGGACACGGCCATCGCGGGCGCGCCGGGCGAGTCGGGCCAATTGACAGCAAATTCTCAGCCGACCTTGGGAGGATCGGGGGGTGCCTGACGACGAGACTCCCGAAGCCGAGCCCGGCGCAACCGTCACGCGCCCGGTCATGCAGCGCCACCACCACCGCACCGTGCTGAAGGTGATCCTGTCGACCCAGCTCTGTCTGGCCCTGGTCACGGGCATCCTGGTGGCCCTCGCCTTCCGGCACTTCGACGGCAACATCGGAGAGGGCCCGGCGATCCGGCACCACTCGACCAAGCCGGCCGCAGCACCGGGACAGCCCCAAGAGCCGCTCAACATCCTGATCATGGGCAGCGACACGCGCGACTGCGCGGGCTGCCACGTCGACGGCGAGGCGGGCGGCGGAGTCTCGGACACGACGATCCTGCTGCACGTCGCCGCCGACCGGTCGTCGGCCTACGGCATCTCGATTCCTCGGGACCTCCTGGTCGACCGACCCGACTGCACGGTCGACGGCAAGGTCGTCCCGGGCGCCACCCAGGCCCTGTGGAACCAGGCCTACGCCGTGGGCGGCCCCGAGTGCACGGTCGAGCAGGTCGAGGCGATCTTCGCGCCGATCTACGTCGACGACTACCTCACCATCGACTTCGGCGGGTTCAAGGACATGGTCGACGCCATCGGCGGGGTCAACGTCTGCATCCCGGTCGCGCTCGACGACCCGACCTACCTGCACGTCCACTTCGATGCCGGGACCGACGTCCACCTCAACGGCACCGACGCCCTCAACTACGTCCGGCTGCGCCACGTGCTGAGCGGCACCGACATCGGGCGGATGAAGCGCCAGCAGTCGTTCATCGCGTCGATGACCCACCAGGTTCTCTCGGCCGACACGCTGACCCGTCCCGACCGGCTGCTCAACTTCGCCAACGCGCTCGCGAGCTCGCTGCAGGCCAGCCCCGACCTCGCCAGCGCCGGCGCCCTCGTGGACCTGGCCCGCCAGCTGAAGGATGCCGACATCACCCACATCCGGTTCCTGACGATGCCGAACTTCCTCTACGCACCGGGCACGGCCGGCTACCCGCACGTGGGCCTCTCGCCGTCGTACCGGAAGCTGGTCCAGCACGTCGCGGACGACGCACCGCTGGGGTCGTTCAGCCATGACTCGGTCTCGGCAGGCGGCCCCAAGAAGCACCCGGACCAGGCCCAGCAGGACTCGGCGGCCGCGGCCGGCATCTGCGCCTGAGCGCCGGTCCCGGGCGGGGAGGTCGACCCGGCCCGGGACAGCAACAAGCCCGGTCCGGGTCGCAGGGCGACAGGAACCGGGCTTGTGGTGAGTGGTACCCCCGACCGGATTCGAACCGGCGCTACCGCCGTGAGAGGGCGGCGTGCTAGGCCGCTACACAACGGGGGCAAGCACTGCTGAAGTCCTCGGTGAGCCCCTGTGGGGCAGCCTCGAACAACCTGCGAAACTCTAGCAAAAGCCGGAGATACGCACAAAACCGCAGCCTGAAGCCGCGATCTCGCTGGGATACTAGGACTCGAACCTAGAATAACTGGACCAGAACCAGTCGTGTTGCCAATTACACCATATCCCACTGGTGAAACGGCCCCTGCGGAGCCGGTGGAAACCTTACACGCGGGGGCTCGGGCCCGCCAAAACGCCCCCCCCGGAACGGGTCCGCAGACCCTGCCTGCGGGCCGCGAAGAGGACCAGGGCGAGGTAGACCAGAGACTGGGTCAGGGTGACGGGGATGCTCCACCAGCTGCCGCCGGTCGCGTTGAGCGTCGAGGCCATGTCGCCGTAGGCCAGGGCCAGCCCGAAGGCGAGCCAGTTGTTGAGCACGTGCATCGCGATTCCGGCCTCGAGGCCGCCGGTCAGAATGACCAGGATCCCGGCCACGACGCCGAACGCGAAACGGTCGAAGAAGACCGGAGCGCTCTGCGAACCGTGGGCCAGGGCGAAGAGCAACGCCGGCGCGACCACCGCCGGCAGCGGGTGACGGAAGAGTCCGCCGAAGGCCTGGGTGAGGTAGCCACGGAAGGCGTACTCCTCCCCGGCCGCCTGCAACGGCGTGAGCAGTACCACGACGAGCAGGAAGTCACGGGTGCGCGTCGTGAAGTCGTTGAGGTGACCGCTCAGCTCGACCGTCTCGCCGCCCGAGGGCACGACCGCCGAGACCAGCACGGTCACCAGCAAGGCCCCCATCGCCAGGGCCAGGCAGGTGAGCAGCCAGCGCCACCGGATCCGGGACGCCACCGAGGCCAGCCAACGCGGCCGCAGGCCGTGCAGCACCCGCGTCAGCCCCCACGTGACAGGGATCGCCGAGGCCAGGACCAGGTTGAGGTAGGCCAGGCCCGCAGGCGTCGGGTCGGTGAGATCCAGCAGCCGGGTCATGTTGGCGACCACCGGCTGCCCGGTCAGCGCGAACCAGACGGCGAACGGCAGCTGCCAGAAGAGCGGCACCAGCGTGAGCATGATCGCGACGAGGGCGATCACGCCCACCAGGGAGCGCCACCAGTCGTTGCGGCCGCCTTCGTGGAGGCGTTGGTAGGCCAGTCCGTCGCCTGCGGCGGCGTTCCCGGGCCGTACCGGCACCAGCTCGGCCACCGTCAGCCCAGCACGCTCTGGAGCCGGGCCAGGGCCCGCTCGCGGCCCAGCAGCTCCATCGACTCGAACAGCGGCGGCGAGATGCGCTTGCCGGTCACCGCCACCCGCACGGGTCCGAAGGCGTTGCGGGGCTTGAGCCCCAGCCCGTCGACCAGGGTCGCCTGCAGGGCGTCCTGGATGGCGGCGGTCGACCAGGTGGCGAGGTCGGCCACGGCGTCGTACGACGCCCTGACGACCGCGAGGCCGTCCTCGGTCAGGAGCTTCTCCGCGTCGGTGGGGTCGACGGTGAAGTCGGCCTCGTCCACGAAGAGGAACCCGAGCATGTCGACGGCCTCGGTCAGCTTGTTGATCCGCTCGGCGACCAGCGGCATCGCGAGCTCGAGGAGCTGGGCGTCGGCGTCGGAGACGGGATCGCCGACCACGCGGGCGGCCTTGAGGAACGGCAGCGCCCGGTGGGTCATCTCCTCCACGGACAGCAGGTGCATCTGCGAGGCGTTGATCGCCTCGGCCTTCTTGAGGTCGAAACGGGCCGGGTTCGGGTTGACGTCGCCGATCTCGAACGCCTCGACCATCTCCTCGAGCGAGAAGATGTCACGGTCACCGGAGATCGCCCAGCCGAGCAGGGCCAGGTAGTTGAGCAACCCTGCGGGGAGGAAACCCTGGTCACGGTAGGCCAGGGCGTGCGCCTCGGGGTCACGCTTCGAGAGCTTCTTGTTGCCCTCACCCATGACGAACGGCAGGTGTCCGAACTCGGGCATCACCTTGCCGATGCCGAGCTCGATCAGGGCGGCGTGCAGCGGGATCTGGCGCGGGGTGGAGGAGAGCAGGTCCTCGCCGCGCAGCACGTGGGTGATCTCCATCAGCGCGTCGTCGACCGGGTTGACCAGTGTGTAGAGCGGGTCGCCGTTGGCCCGGCACAGTGCGAAGTCGGGCACGAACTGCGTCTCGAAGGTGACCTCGCCGCGCACCAGGTCGTGCCAGGTGATCGAGCCATCGGGCATCCGGAACCGCACGATCGACGTACGTCCGTCGGCCTCGAACGCGGCCCGCTGCTCCGCCGACAGCTCGCGGCAGAACCCGTCGTAGCCCATCACCTTGGAGCCGGAGGCCTTGCGGCGTGCGGTGACCTCCTCGGTGGTGCAGAAGCAGTCGTAGGTGTACGACGACGCGGCCAGCTTCTCCAGCGCATCGGCGTAGAGCCCGCTGCGCTCGCTCTGCAGGTACGGCGCGTGGGGGCCGCCGATCTCCGGGCCCTCGTCCCAGTCGAGACCCAGCCAGCGCATCAGGTCCAGGATCGCGTCGTAGGACTCCCGGGTGCTGCGCTCCTTGTCGGTGTCCTCGATGCGGAAGACGAACGTGCCCCCGTGGTGACGGGCGAACGCCCAGTTGAAGAGCGCCGTGCGCACCAGGCCGACGTGGGGGCTCCCGGTCGGGCTGGGTGCCATGCGGACGCGGACCGGAGAGCTGCTCAACGCTGTGCCACCTTGTTCGTGAGAGTGCCGAGGCCGACGATCGAGATCTCGACCTCGTCGTCGACCTGCATGGGACCGACACCCTCGGGGGTGCCGGTGAGGATGACGTCGCCGGGCAGGAGGGTCATCACGCTCGAGACGTGTGCGATGAGCGTCGGGATGTCGAAGATCAGGTCACGGGTGTTGCCGTCCTGGACCAGGTCGCCGTTGAGGTGGGTCTGGATCGAGACCCCGTCGATGAACGTCTGCGGGTCGAGGTCGGTCTCGATCCAGGGACCCAGCGGGCAGAAGGAGTCGAACCCCTTCGCGCGGGTGAACTGCACGTCGCTGCGCTGCAGGTCGCGCGCCGTGACGTCGTTGGCGATCGTGTAGCCGTGGATGACGTCGGTCGCCTTCTCCACCGGCACGTCGCGGCAGATCCGGCCGATCACGACGGCGAGCTCGCCCTCGTAGTGCAGCTCGCTGGTCTGGCGCGGGTAGAAGATCGGGTCGCCGGGGCCGACCACGCTGGTGTTCGGCTTGAGGAACATCAGCGGCTCGTCGGGCACCTCGCCCCCCATCTCGGCGGCGTGGGCGGCATAGTTCTTGCCGATCCCCACCACCTTGCTGCGGGGCAGCACGGGCGCGAGCAGACGCACGTCGGCGAGCCGGTGCTGCTCCTCGAGCAGCTTGATGCCGACGTAGAGCGGATCGCCCGCGAGGGCGACGACGACGCTCTCCTCGTCGGGCTGGCCGAACTGGTCGACCTCACCCGTCAGGACGCCGTACTGGGGGTCTTCTCCGGTGGTGAATCTGACGATACGCACGGGGTCGAGCCTAACGACCGTGACGGCACGACCTAATCTGCGGTGGTGACCCTGCAGGTGCTCGACGAGGCGACGTGGCAGGCGCGGGCGAGCGCGCACGCAGCCCGAGTCGACGACTTCGTGGCGCCGCACCTCGCGCGGCGGGCCGAACGGGTCCGGCACCCGGTCCACGACTTCCTCTTCACCTACTACTCCCAACGCCCGGCCCAGCTGCGCCGCTGGCACCCCGGCTTCGGCGTCGCACTGGCCGGCGACACCTCGTCGTACGCCGGACTGAAGGGGTACGCCGTGGACGCGGGCGTCGCCACGGTCCCCCGCGAGTACGTCGCGTCCCACCGGGTGCTGCTCGAGACCCTGCGCCGGCTGCTCACGGCCACCGAGCGTCGTCCGGCCAACGTCGGCTGCTTCGGGTTGCACGAGTGGGCGATGGTCTACCGGATGACCGAGGACCAGACCCGGCACGCCGACTGGCCCCTGCGCCTGGGTGCCTCCGGCACCGACGCGGTCGTGGACTCACACCGGATCGGCTGCTCGCACTTCGACGCCTACCGCTTCTTCACCGAGCCGGCCCGGCCGCTCAACGCCCTGTCCCCCACCAGCACCGACCGGGCGGAGTTCGAGCAGCCGGGGTGCCTGCATGCCGGGATGGATCTCTACAAGCACGCCTTCCGCCTCACCCCGATGATCTGCTCGGACCTGGTCGCGGACTGCTTCGAGCTGGCCCGCGACATCCGCGAGCTCGACATGCGCGCCGCGCCGTACGACCTGGTTGACCTGGGCTTCGAGCCGGTGCGGATCGAGACGCCGGAGGGCAAGCAGGAGTACGCCGCGGCGCAGCGCGGGTTCGTCGAGCGCGGGGCGCCGCTGCGTCGGCGGCTGATCGCGGAGTGCGAGCGACTGCTGGGCGTTCCTCACGCCGAGCTGACCGAAAGCGGCGCGCGCGCGACGCCCGAGGCGGGTTAGGTTGGGACCCATGCGCTCGGTCCTCGCACGGTTCTCCGCCCGCGCCCTCGCCGGAGTGGTTGCGCTCGGCGTGACGGTTGTCCTGGTCGGCGCGGTCGCGGCTCCGGGCCAGGCACGCGAGGCCGACCCGCGCTGGCGGTTCTACACCCACGACACGCACCGCTACACCTCTGCCTGGTACGCCGGGGAGCACCGCATCATGGTGCCGTTCGGCTGCACCCGGGCGCCGTACTACTCCGCCGACCCGCGCTGCGGACACGACCGCGGCTTCCACCACGGGATCGACATCGCGATGCCCTGCGGCACGAAGCTCGTCAGCCCGCGTCGCGGCTGGGTGGTCTCGCACGAGTCGCTCGGGCCGGCGTACGGCGAGAACCCGCTGCTGATCCGCAACCACCGGCTGGGCTACGACCTGGTCATCGGCCACACCCGGCGCGTCTACGTCGCCGAGGGTGACCGGGTGACGCCCGGGATGCTGATCGCCAGGGCCTCCGACAGCGGGGCGCCCGACGGGTGCCACCTGCACTTCGAGCAACGGGCCGTCGGCGGCGGCCTCGACACGGCGGTGGGGCCACGCCGCCTGCTCGCGCTCACCCCGATCGACAACAGCGAGGTGAACCCGTGAGCGAGTCGGAAGACCATGACCACGACGACGACCGCCAGCGACGGGTGCTCGGGAACTTCTTCACCCCCGACGGCCGGCTGCACACGATCCCCGCGAAACAGAGCAAGCTGCTGGTGGTCCTGGACCACCTTGCCCAGTCGTTCGAGCCCGGCGAGCAGTACCCCGAGCAGGCCGTCAACGAGATCCTGCAGCGGGCCCACCCCGACTACGCCGCGCTGCGTCGCTACCTGGTCGAGAACCAGTTCCTGACCCGCCGCGACGCGGTCTACTGGCGCAGCGGCGGGTCCTTCGATGTCTGACGGGCTGATCGACGGGGGTGCTGACGGCTCCGCTGTCGGGCGCGAGTTCCGTGACGAGGACTGGTACGGCGACGACCTTGGCGCGACGAAGTTCGTCGACTGCACCTTCACCGACGTCGACCTGAGCGAGGTCCGGACCTCGGGGGCCCTCTTCGAGAGCTGCACCTTCCACGGCGGTCGGTTCAACGCCTCGGTGCACCGCAGCACGGCGTTCGTCGCCTGCGACTTCCGTCGGGTCAGCTTCTTCGACGCGACCTTCGAGGGGTGCAAGCTGATCGGATCGTCCTTCGCCGAGTGCACGCTGCGCCCGCTCAAGGTCGTCGGCGGTCAGTGGCGCGGCGTCACGATCCGCGGCACCAACCTCTCGAAGCTGGACCTCGGCGGGCTCGACCTGCGCGAAGCGGACCTGTCGATGTCCGACCTCTCGGGCACGCTGCTGCGCGACGCCAACCTCGGCGGGGCGAACCTCCGCGACACCAACCTCGGCGGCGCCGACCTCCGGGGCGCCACCCTCGACGGGGTCGACCTGGCCGCCGCGAAGCTGCGTCGTACCCGCCTAGACCTCAGCGGCGCGGTCCTCCTCGCGGAGCTGCACGGCGCCTTCGTGGAGGCCGACGAACTGGGATAGTCCGTGACGGAACGCAGGAATTTGGGGTCAAAAACCTGCGTTCCGTCACGGAGTATCCAGGAAATCAGCTGTCGGGGCCCGACGCGACGGTCTCGTCACGCCACGCGCTGACGCACGCGGATCCCGTCCATCACCAGGCCGAGGCCGGGAGCGAAGTCGGACTCCGGTCGGGGGGCATCGTCGATGGCGCCCACGCTGCCGGCCTGGAGGTGGGTCTGCTCGTCGGAGACGTGGCCGAAGACGAAGTGCAGAAGGGTGCGCGCGGCGGTGCGGGTGAGCGGTGGACCGAGGCCGGCGCCGCCGAGGGTGGCGACCAGCTCGTCGTACGGCGCACTCGCCCCGAGCCCAAAGGCGTGCACGGTGGCGACCAGCTCTGCCCCGTCGCGGTACGCGAGCATCGCGTCGCGCAGCTGGGTGCAGACGGCGACCGCGCCCTCGTCCCATGCCTCCGGCCGCGGGCCGCGCACGCCGCGCGCGAGGATCTCGTCGGCGACCGCCGCCAGCAGCGTCTGTTTGTTGGCGAAGTGGTGGTAGAGGGCGCTGGGCTGCACCCCGAGCTCGGCCCCCAGCCGGCGCATGGTGAGGTCGGCCAGGCCGTAGGTGTCGAGTACGCCGAGCGCGTGCTCGACGATGTCGCCGCGGCGGTAGCGCATCACATCCTCCTCGCAGACCCACTGGCCGGTCGGCGTTTGACCGCGACCGAGCCTGAACCCTAACCTGAACGCCGTTCACCTGGCCATCGTCCAGGCGACGGGCCGAGGGCTCGGCGCCTCCCGTCCGGCCTCATACTGAGTGACGACGCCCACCTGCCAGGAGTGCACATGACCACGTCGTTCGACCAGCTCGCCAGCAGCATCCTCGACGGGAAGCCGGCCTCGGAGGACGACGCCCTTGCGGTGCTGCGCTCCCACGACGACGAGCTCCTCCACGTGGTGGCCGCGGCCAGCCGCCTGCGTCGTGAGCACTTCGGCAAGACGGTCAAGGTCAACTACCTGGTCAACCTCAAGTCCGGCCTGTGCCCCGAGAACTGCAACTACTGCTCCCAGGCACTCGGCTCGACCGCCGACATCCTCAAGTACAAGTGGTTGAACACCGACGAGGCGCTCGAGCAGGCGACGGCGGGCCTGCGCGGCGGCGCCACCCGCGTCTGCATGGTCTCGAGCGGACGCGGACCGACCAACAAGGACGTCGACCGCGTCGCCGACATGGTCGGCACGATCAAGGCGGAGCACCCGAACGTCGAGATCTGCGCCTGCCTGGGCCTGCTCAAGGACGGCCAGGCCGAGCGCCTGCGCGACGCCGGTGTCGACGCCTACAACCACAACATCAACACCGCCGAGTCCCACCACGACACGATTGTGCAGACCCACACGTACGCCGACCGGATCGACACGGTCGGCAAGGCCAAGAGCGCGGGGCTCTCGGCGTGCAGCGGCCTCATCGCCGGCCTGGGCGAGAGCGACGAGCAGCTGGTCGAGGCGCTCTTCGCGCTCCGTGACCTCGGGTCCGAGTCGATCCCGGTCAACTTCCTGATGCCGTTCGACGGCACGCCGTACGAGAACACCTGGGAGCTCTCCCCCGCGCGCTGCGTGAAGATCCTGGCGATGGCCCGGTTCGTCTGCCCAGACCGGGAGATCCGCATCGCGGCCGGGCGGGAGATGCACCTGCGCTCGCTCCAGGCCCTGGGGCTGCACGTCGCCAACTCGATCTTCCTCGGTGACTACCTGACGTCCGAGGGGCAGGACGCCGAGGCCGACCTCGAGCTCATCCGCGACAACGGCTTCGTGGTGCTCGGCGCCGACGAGGACCCCCGGCCGCTCAACGCCGGACGCTCACACGACCCGGCCAAGCGCCGCCGGGGCGCCGGCACCGCGGCACGTCCCAACGCCTGACCCGGTGCCCATTCCCTCCTCGCGCGACGCCCTCCTCGCCTTCGACCGCGAGCATGTCTGGCACCCCTACACGTCCATGACCGAGCCCAGCGCGACCCGACTGATCACGGGAGCGCACGGCGTCAGACTGCGACTGGGCGACGGAACCGAGCTCGTCGATGGCATGTCCTCGTGGTGGGCAGCGATCCACGGCTACAACCACCCCGCCCTCAACGCGGCCCTGTCCGACCAGGCCAACCGGTTCGCCCACGTGATGTTCGGGGGCCTGACCCACGAGCCCGCCATCCGCCTCGCCCAGCGGCTGGTCGACCTGGCTCCCAGCGGCCTGGAGCAGGTCTTCCTGGCCGACTCGGGCTCGGTGAGCGTCGAGGTGGCTCTCAAGATGGCGCTGCAGTACCAGCGCGGCACCGGTCACCCCGAGCGCACCCGGATGCTGACCGTGCGCGGCGGCTACCACGGCGACACCTTCGGCTGCATGAGCGTGTGCGACCCGGTGGGCGGCATGCACTCGATGTTCGCCAGCAACCTGCCCGCCCAGGTCTTTGCCGACCAGCCGCCCGCCGACGAGGCCGGCGTCGCGCGCTGGGCCGAGGAGTTCGAGCGCCTGGCCGCCGAGCATGCCCACGAGCTGGCCGGGATCATCGTCGAGCCCCTCCTCCAGGGGGCAGGCGGGATGCACATCTACCCGGCGGCCTGCCTCGCCGTCCTGCGTGAGATCGCCGACCGCCACGACCTGGTCCTGGTCTTCGACGAGATCGCCACCGGGTTCGGCCGCACCGGCACCCTCTTCGCCGCCGAGGCTGCGGGCGTCACCCCCGACATCATGTGCGTGGGCAAGGCGCTGACCGGCGGCTACCTGACCCTCGCCGCGGTTCTCTGCACCCCGCGCGTCGCCGTCGGCGTCTCGCACTCCGACTCCGGCGTCCTGATGCACGGCCCGACCTACATGGGCAACCCACTCGCCTGTGCCGTGGCCCTGGCCAGCCTCGACCTGCTCGAAGCCAACGACTGGCACGCCCAGGTCCAGCGCATCAACGGCGGTCTGGTCGCCGGGCTGGCGGCGGCCCGGCACCTGCCGGGCGTCGCGGATGTCCGCACCCTCGGGGCCGTCGGTGTGGTCCAGCTCGAACACCCCGTGGACGTCGTGAAGGCAACGGAGGCAGCCGTGGCCCACGGGGTGTGGCTGCGTCCGTTCCGGGACCTGATCTACACGATGCCGCCGTACGTCGCCACGGACGAGGACGTGGCGAGCATCTGCACCGCGGTCTGCGCCGCGGCGGGGGTCGCATGAACCGCTGGCAGGAGTGGCTGGACGCGCAGGCGGCGCAGCGCGAGGCCGCGACCCTGCGCCGGGTCCTGACCCCCCGCGGGCCGGAAGAGACCGTCGTGGACCTCGCCGGCAACGACTACCTGGGCCTGTCGCGGCATCCGCAGGTCACCTCGGCTGCGGCCCAGGCTGCGCTCACCTGGGGCGGCGGGTCGGGGGCGTCCCGGCTCGTGACCGGCACCCTGCAGCTCCACGCCGACCTGGAGACCGAGCTGGCGGCGTACACCGGTCAGCCCGCGGCCCTGGTCTTCTCGACCGGCTATCACGCCAACCTGTCGATCGTGGCGGCGCTTGCGGACCCAGAGTGCCTCGTGGTCTCCGATGCCCACATCCACGCCTCGTTCGTCGACGCCGTCCGACTCTCCCGGGCCGCGCTCCGGGTGGTGCCGCACAACGACGTCGCTGCCGTCCGCGCGGCCCTGACCGAGGCCGGGGACCGGCGCACCCTGGTGCTTGCCGAGTCGGTCTACTCAGTGCTCGGCGACGAGGCTCCGCTTGTCGAGCTCGCGGCCCTCTGCGCGGAGTACGACGCGCTGCTGGTCGTCGACGAGGCGCACGGTCTCGGAGTCCAGGGCCCGGGTGTCGTCCACCGGCTCGGGCTGGCCGGCCACGCTGGCGTGGTCCTCACCGCGACACTCTCGAAATCCCTGGGCAGCCAGGGCGGCGCGGTGCTCGGCCCCCCGGAGCTGATCGAGCACCTTGTCAACCGGGCGCGCCCCTTCATCTTCGACACCGCTCTCGCGCCGGCCTCTGCCGCGGCGGCCCTGGCAGCGCTGCGAGTGTTGCGGGAGACGCCGGCACTGAGCGAGCGGGTGCGTTCTCGGGTGGGCCACCTGGCCGCCGCGCTGGGCGTCGCGCCGCCCGCCGGTGCGGTGCTGTCCGTGCCGATGGCGTCACCGACGGTCGCCCTGGCCGCGCAGGCGGCCGCCCTCGCGCAGGGCATCCGCATCGGCTGCTTCCGGCCCCCGTCGGTGCCGGACGGCATCTCGCGGCTTCGGATCACTACCAACGCCGGGGTGTCCGATCGGGATTGGGCCCGCGCGAGCGAGGTTCTTGTCGAGATCGTGAAGGAGCACGCCTGATGGGACGCATCATCGTCGTCACCGGCACGTCGACCGGGGTCGGCAAGACGGTCGCAACGGCCGCGCTGGCCCTGCGCTCGATGCTGGCCGCGGAGTCCGTGGTGGTCGTGAAGCCCGTGCAGACCGGCATCGTCGAAGGCGACAGCGACGCCGAGGAGGTGCACCGGCTGACGGGGTGTGCCGTGCAGCAGTTCACCGCGCTCGACCAGCCGCTCGCCCCCGACACCGCCGCGCGCCTCCAGGGCGTGAGGATCCCCCCGGTGGCGGAGTACGCCGAAAGCGTGCGGTTGCTGGCCGAGTTCCACGACACGGTGATCGTCGAGGGCGCCGGCGGCCTGCTCGTCCGGCTCGACGCCGAGGGAGGCACTCTGCTTGACCTGGCCAGTGCTTTGGTCGACACGCTGCCGGTCGAGGTGGTCGTCGTGGCCGGACCGTCGCTGGGAACGCTCAATCACACGGAGCTCACCGTCGGGGCGCTTCGAGCCCGAGGTCTGGAGCCGGCCGGGCTGATCATCGGGGCCTGGCCAGCCGCCCCGGACCTCGCGGAACGGTGCAACCTCGAGGACCTGCCGGTCGTGACCGGTGTACCGCTCCTGGCCACGATCCCCACCGGGGCCGGCGCCCTCGACCGCGAGCAGTTCACCCGGCTCGCGCCGACCTGGTTCGCGAAGTAGTCGCCGGAACGCGAAGAGCGCTACCCGAGCGGCTGGTTGAGGAACCAGCGATGCCCGAACGGGTCTCGCAGGACCGCCACCCGACCGACACCGGGGTTGTCGGCAGGCTCGCGGTCGACCAGAGCACCCACAGCGCGCGCGGCTCCGACCATGGCGTCGACGTCGACCACGCTCAGGTGCAGCGTCACCGGGCTGCCCTCGCCGATCAACGGCGACGGGCACTGGATCTCAGGATGGGCGTCGGCCATCATCAGCCGGGCTCCTGCGATGTCCAGCTCGACGTGACCGATCCGCCCGTCCGGCATCACGATCGGGTCGACGCTCACGACCGCGCCGAGCGCGTCGGCGTACCACGCGATCGCGGCCCGGGCGTCGGCGACGGCGAGGTACGGCGTCAGCTCGCTCATGGATTTCACCCTGCCACCGGTACTCGAACCATGTCCAGCGTCGCGCTCACCAGCCCGGTGGACGCCGATCGGCCCACGGGGCTGCCGCCTCGATCTGCGCCGAGAGCGCCAGGAGCAGCTCGTCCTGCGCTGGCCGCGCAGCCAGCATCACGCCGACCGGCAGGCCCTCGGGTGTCCAGTGCAGCGGAAGCGAGACCGCGGGCATCCCGGTGACGTTCCACGCGGAGGTCCAGGGGGTGAACTCCTTCTGGGCCAGGAAGTCGGCGGCGGGGTCCTCGTCGTTGCGCATCGCCCCGACCAGCACGGGAGGGCTCGCGAGGGTCGGAGTCAGGACCGCGTCGTACGGCGCGAGGGCGCTCAGCGCGTCCGCGGCGAAACGGCGAATCGCGCCGATGGCGAGGCCGAACTCCGGCCCGCTGACGGCATTGCCGCGGGCGGCGAGCCACCGGGTCAGGGGACGGAGCAGATGCTCGCGGTCAGGCGGGACGACCGACATTGCCGTGAGCACCGCCCAGCAGGTCTCGAAGGTCGCGACCGCCTCGCGAGGCAGCGGGACTGCGACGTCGACGACCTCGTGACCGAGCGCCTCGAGCAGCGTCGAGGCGTCCTCCCAGGCCTGCAGGCACTCGGGGTCGACGGGAGTGTCGGTGATGACGGGTTCGATGAAGCGTGCGACCCGAAGCCGCCCCGGTTCCCGGTCGCAGGACGACAGGAACGACGAGGAAGGCGGTGGCGCCCAGGCAGGATCTCCCACCCGACGACCGGCGAGCACGTCCAGCATCGCCGCCGCGTCGCGCACGTTGCGGGCAATCGGCCCGGACGTCGCCAAACCCACCGGGTCGCCGTACATGGGGTGCCCACTGATCCGTCCGCGCGACGGCTTGAGCCCGACGAGTCCACAGCAGGAGGCCGGAATCCGGATCGAGCCGCCGCCGTCAGACCCCTGAGCCACCGGGACCAGGCCGGCCGCCACCGCGGCGGCCGCGCCTCCGGAGGAGCCGCCGGCCGTACGGCCGTGGTCCCACGGGGTGACGGCGGGCGGGGCCACGTCGGGCTCGGTGTAGCACGGCGACCCGAACTCGGGGGCGTTCGTCTTGCCGAGGCTGACCATCCCGGCCGCCTCGATCGAGAGGGTCACGCCGTCCGAGACCTCCGGGACGAAGTCGGCAAAAGCCGCGGAGCCGAAGGTCGTCCGCACACCTGCGGTCGAGTTGAGGTCCTTGATCGCGGTCGGGACTCCGAAGAGTGGGCCGTCACCGACCTCGGGGAGCGAGGCGGCCCGCGCCCTGGCGAGCTCGGGGGTGAGCGTGACGAACGCGCCGACCGTGTCGAGCCGGTCGGCGCGTTCGAGGTAGTGCTCGGTGAGCTCGAGCGCAGACACCTCCCGGCGTCGAACGAGGGCGCCCTGCTCCAGCGCGGTCAGGTCGTGCAGCTCAGCCATGACCCGACGCTAGCGCGTGGTCGTGCGCTCAGGCCGCGACGCTCACGTCGTAGTCGACGAGGGCCCGCAACGCCTGGTGCAGCCGGGCCAGCACCTCGGGGTCGGTGAGGACGTCGACGCCAAGCGCGGACTGGGACACCGACACCTCCTCGACCACGATCGCGCCCGCGATGCCGGCCGAGCGCGCGGTGTCCGCGTGCGCCCACTTGCCGCCGTACGGCGTGGGGGTCGCGCCGACGACACCGAACGGCTTGCCCTTGATGGCACCGACGCCGTAGGGGCGCGAGAGCCAGTCGATGGCGTTGTTGAGGACGGCGGGCATGGTGCCGTTGTACTCCGGAGTCACCGCGAGGACACGGTCAGCCGCCGCGACGCGCTCACGCAGGGCGGCAGCTGCAGCGGGAACGGAGTCGCCGTCCAGGTCCTCGTTGTAGAAGGGCAGCTCGGCGAGGTTCTCGGCGATCTCGATGACCACTCCGTCCGGGGCCTGCGCCTGCAGGGTCTCGGCGATGCGGCGGTTGAGCGAGTCGGCGCGGAGGCTACCGACGAGAACGAGGATGCGGGTGTCGGACATGAGGGCTCCTGGGGTGGTGGGCAGTCAACCGACTAAACGGACCGCAGTCCGGTTCCTATTCCCGATCCGCCGGAGAATCTGCGCAGACGCAGGACCTCCCCCGCCTAGAGTGAGCGACGTCATGGCCCACCAGAACCTCGGCGCCGCGCCCGGGACCCCGCTCCTGCCGCTCGTGGACACGCCCACCCCGGAGCGACGCGACGCCGCGCGCAACCGGGTGGCCCTCCTGCAGGCGACCCAGCGGCTGATCGAGCACTGCGGCATCGACGCGGTCACGATGGACGCGGTCGCCCACGCCGCTGGGGTCGGCAAGGGGACGGTCTTCCGACGCTTCGACTCCCGCGAGGGACTGATGGCCGCCCTCCTCGACCACTCGGAGACGGAGTGGCAGGCGGCCGTCCTGGCCGGGCCGCCGCCCCTGGGCCCGGGTGCCGAGCCGCTGGACCGGCTGCACGCGTTCGGCCGGTCCCGGCTGGAGACGACCCTGGCGCATGCCGACCTGATCCGGCACGCGGGACGGGCCGGCTCGCGCTCGTTCGCGGCGTACTCCTTCGCCGCGATGCACGTGCGCTACCTGCTCGGCGCTCTCGGGGTCACCGGTGACCTGCCATTGCTCGCCACGGCACTGATGGCGCCGCTGGAAGCTCCGATCCTGAACCAGCAGGTGCACGTCGAGGGGCTGGACGTGGAGCGGGTCCACCGCGGCTGGGTCGACCTCACCCGCCGCATCATCGGCCCGCCGCCCAACTAGCCCTGGTGTTGGCGCCGCAGGCCGAAGGTCATCCCGTCGACCAGAGCACCCCAGGACGCCTCGATCACGTTGTGCCCGACGCCCACCGTCACCCACGACGACTCGCCGTCCGAGGTCTCGATCAGCACACGGGTCGTCGCGTCGGTGCCGTGCCCCTGGTCGAAGATGCGGACCTTGTAGTCGATCAGTTCGAACTTCGCGACCTCGGGATAGGCCTGCCCGATCGCCTCGCGCAGCGCCTGGTCGAGGGCGTTGACGGGGCCGTTGCCCTCGCCGGTGACGACGTAGCGCACGTCCTCCGCTCGCAGCTTGACCGTCGCCTCGGAGATCGCCTCGCCGCCGGTGCGGGTCTCGGTGATGACGCGCCACGACTCGACGTCGAAGTAGGACGGTCGCGCGCCCTCGACCTCCTCGGCGAGCAGCAGCTCGAAGGAGGCGTCGGCGGCCTCGAAGGTGTAGCCACCCTGCTCCATCGCCTTG
>JBKJLD010000026.1:0-15269 GCA_046597165.1 Nocardioides sp. | reverse complement strand
AGGCGATCCTGGAGGCCGCCGGCGCCCCGGGCACGACGCTGGCGCTGCGCGACCGGGCCCTGCTCGAGCTGCTCTACGGCACCGGTGCCCGCATCTCCGAGGCAGTCGGGCTGGACGTCGACGACCTGGACCCGGTCGACGGCACGGTCCTGCTCCGGGGCAAGGGCAGCAAGGAGCGGCTGGTGCCCGTGGGCTCCTTCGCTCGCGAGGCGGTCGACCACTACCTGGTCCGGGCGCGGCCCGAGCTGGTGGCGGCAGCGAGTGGCTCCGTGGGTGGGGCGCTCTTCCTCAACGCCCGGGGTGGCCGACTCTCCCGGCAGTCGGCGTGGGCGGTCCTGGTCCGGGCCGCCGAGCGGGCCGGAGTGACCCGCGACGTCTCCCCGCACACCCTGCGGCACTCCTTCGCCACCCACCTGCTCGATGGCGGGGCCGACGTCCGCGTCGTGCAGGAGCTCCTCGGTCACGCCTCGGTCACCACCACGCAGGTCTACACGCTGGTCACCGTCGAGAACCTGCGCGAGGTCTTCGCCACCGCCCACCCGAGAGCGAGGGAGTGATGACCTCCCAGGCCACCGACCCCGGGTTCGATCACGGGGCGTGGGTGCCGCGCAGCGGCGGCCCGGACGCGGTGTACGACGCGTTCAGCGGCTGGGTCGACCGACAGGGACTGACCCTCTACCCGCACCAGGACGAGGCCGTCTTCGAGCTGTTGGCCGGCAACAACGTGATCCTGGCGACCCCCACCGGATCGGGGAAGTCCCTGGTGGCGCTCGCGGCGCACGCGGCCGCGCTCGCGTCCGACCAGGTCAGCTTCTACACCGCCCCGATCAAGGCGCTGGTGAGCGAGAAGTTCTTCTCCCTCTGCGAGGTCTTCGGCGCCGCGAACGTCGGCATGCTCACGGGTGACGCGTCGGTCAACGTCGACGCGCCGATCATCTGCTGCACCGCCGAGGTGCTGGCCAACATCGCGCTGCGCGAGGGCACGCGGGCTGATGTCGGGCTGGTCGTGATGGATGAGTTCCACTTCTACGCCGAGCCCGACCGCGGCTGGGCCTGGCAGGTGCCGCTCCTGGAGCTGCCGCAGGCCCAGTTCCTGCTGATGTCGGCGACCCTGGGCGACGTCACCCGGTTCGTCGACGACCTGACCTCGCGCAACGGGCGGGCCACGTCGGTCGTCGACGACGCCGTACGCCCCGTGCCGCTGACCTTCACCTACGCGATGACGCCGCTGGCCGACACCCTGGCCGAGCTGGTGGCGACCAAGCAGGCGCCGGTCTACGTCGTGCACTTCACCCAGGCGGCCGCGGTCGAGCACGCCACGTCGCTGCTCTCGCCCGGCTCCACCGGGATCGTCCGGCTCTCCCGCGAGGAGCGCGACGTGATCTCCGAGCGGATCGGCACGTTCCGGTTCGCGTCCGGCTTCGGCAAGACGCTCTCCAAGCTGCTGCGCAGCGGGGTCGGTGTCCACCACGCCGGGATGCTGCCGCGCTACCGGCGCCTGGTCGAGCAGCTCGCCCAGGCCGGACTGCTGCAGGTCATCTGTGGCACCGACACCCTCGGGGTCGGCATCAACGTGCCGATCCGCACCGTGCTGTTCAGCGGGCTGGCGAAGTTCGACGGCAACCGGTCACGGGTGCTGCGGGCGCGGGAGTTCCAGCAGATTGCCGGGCGCGCCGGTCGGGCCGGGTTCGACACCGCCGGCTACGTCGTCGTCCAGGCGCCCGAGCACACCATCGAGAACGAGAAGGCGCGCAAGAAGTCCGAGGCCAAGAACGCCGCCATGAGCGCGGAGAAGCAGGCCAAGAAGAAGAGCAAGCCCCAGCTGAGGAAGCCGCCCGAGGGCACGGTCGTGTGGAGCGACCAGACCTTCGACAAGCTGGTGGAGGGAGAGCCGGAGCCGCTGGTCAGCCGGATGAAGGTCGACAACGCCATGTTGATCAACGTCCTGGCCCGCGAAGAGGACGCCTTCCCGGTTCTGCGGCGGCTGCTGCGCGAGAACCACGAGGACGCCCGGGCGCAGAACCGGCTGACCCGCCGGGCGCTGCGCCTGGCCCGCAGCCTGGTGCACTCCGGCGTACTCACCCGGTTGTCCGAGGTCGACGAGTTCGGACGCCGCTACATCCTCACCGTCGACCTGCCGCTCGACTTCGCCCTCAACCAGCCGCTGGCCCACTTCGCGCTGGCCGCACTCGACGTGCTCGACCCGGAGTCGCCGGACTACACCCTCGACATCGTCTCGGTCATCGAGGCAGTGCTCGAGGGGCCGCGCCAGATCCTGATGGCCCAGCAGCACGCCGCGCGGGGTGAGGCCGTGGCCGAGATGAAGGCCGACGGGATCGAGTACGACGAGCGGATCATCCTGCTCGACGCCGTCACCTGGCCCAAGCCGCTCGACGAGCTGCTCGGGGCGACGTACGAGATCTACCGCCAGCGGCACCCGTGGCTGCCCGAGGATGCGCTGTCACCGAAGTCCGTCATCCGGGAGATGTACGAGCAGGGGATGAGCTTCACCGACTTCGTCGCCCGGTACCAGCTCGCCCGCTCCGAGGGGCTGGTCCTGCGCTACCTCACCGACGCCTATCGCACCCTGCGGCAGACCGTGCCCGACGCGCATCGCACCCCGGAGCTCGAGGACCTCGTCGAGTGGCTGGGCGAGACCGTCCGCCAGACGGACTCGTCGCTGCTGGACGAGTGGGAGGCGCTGAACGACCCCGACGCCCTGGACCGGGTCGCCGCCGACCTGGCCGCGCACCGGCCGCCGACCTCGGCTCGTCCGATCTCGCAGCAGGAGCGGCCGTTCCGGGTGATGGTCCGCAACGCGATGTTCCGCCGGATCGAGATGGTGGCCCGCGACGACCTTGACGGGCTGATGAAGCTGGAGCGTGCCGCGGCCGACCGGACCGACCCGGCCCGCGAGGTCGTGATGACCCGCTCGGTGTGGGACGCCGCGATCGAGGGGTACTACGCCGAGCACGACACGTTGGGCACCGGCGCCGAGGCACGGGGCCCCAAGCTGCTCCTGGTCGAGCCCGAGACCGGTGAGCCCGCGGGCGCCCCCGAGGAGACCGTCGCCCGCCTGTGGCGGGTCCGCCAGGTCCTCGATGACCCCGAGGGCCACCACGACTGGGTGATCGACGCGGTGGCCGACCTGGACGCTTCCGACGAGGCCGGGGAGCTGGTCCTTGCCAGCGTGGCGATGCACCGGCTGTAACGGCCCAGGGTGTCGCCCGCGAGGACATCATCGGCGCATATGAACCGTTGATGTCGCGTCAGGACCGGAGGAGCGACAGGTACAGCTCATATGCGGCGTTGATGCTGGCGTCGACGCTCGGGTCAGGGACGCACCAGGCAGAGCGCGTTGGCGCAGGAACGCAGCCAGGCCGGACCCTTCTGGAGCGAGCTGATCTGCTTGAGGCCGGTCTCGCCGTCGGTGCCTGTGCCGTCGTCGAACCAGAGCATGGCCCAGGCCGGGCGGACACGGGCCGCCGTGACGGTCCTGCTGATCACGACCGGGTTCCAGCGGCCCCTGGCGCTGCCCTGCGGGCCGGCCTCGGTGATCGCCATCCGGGGCACGAGCCGGGCCACCTTGAGGTAGCCACTCAGGTCGAACCGGTCCTTGGCCTGGCCGCGGCCCGTCTCGGGGTCATAGCTGTCCAGGCCGGCGAGGTCGACCTTGGCCGGCACCAGCTTCTCCGGGGGGCCGATCCAGGAGCCGGCCTGGGCACTGAACGAGTAGGCCCACAGGATGTTGTGCACCCCGGCACTGGCCGCTCTGGCCTGGAGCTTCGCCCAGACCTGTCGGTAGACCTGCGGCTTGGGCTGTCCCCACCAGAACCACGAGCCGTTGGCCTCGTGGAAGGGCCGGAAGACGACAGCGGCCGGCGGGAAGGCGCCGTCGTCGCCGGTCTGCAGTCGCAGGAAGAGCGCGAGCATCGCGTCGTACTCCGGCCAGAAGACCTGGGCTTCGGGACTCGAGTCGTTGAGCAGCGCGGCGAGTCGGTGCCAGCGGTTGTCCCGGGCGGAGCTCGCCGTGTGCGGGTTGGGTGTGTGCCAGGAGGCGGTCAGGACGGCGCCATCCCGGGCCAACCCCAGCAGGGTCTGGAGCGGCGGGGTGTCGAACTGGTAGGTCTCGCCCAGGGCGAGCTCGCCGACGTCGAAGCCGACCACCGACACCTTCTGGGGCTCCAGCAGGGTGAGCGGGGCCAGGAAATCGCGGTTGGAGACGTTGAGCTGCTGCCCGACTCCCATCAGTCCGGCGAAGTGCCAGCGGTCCAGCTTGGCCGCGAGGCAGCGGGCCTCCGCGGTGGCGAGCGGGTCCACCGGCGCCGTGGCCGGCGAGCACTGGTCGTGCGAAAGCACCCGCAGGACGACGGGGGGCGAGACCACGGCCGACTGGTTGTCCTGGGCCGCAGCGGCGACCTTGAAGGTCTGGTCGCCGATGGTGTCGGTGGTCATCGCGAAGAGCACCCGGCCGGAGGCGTCGGTCGTCGCACTGGTGATGGGGTTCCAGGAAGAGCCGTCCTGCTGCTCCAGGATCACGGTCCGGCCTGCTCGGACGGGGAAGACCTGGGCAACCAACTGGCTGGACTCGCCCACGGTGATGACGGGGGGTGCGAGGCGGGCCGTGATCTTCGACGGCGTGCTGGCAGCAGCCAGCGGCGGCACTGTGAGCAGTGCCGCCAGCAGGACCGGCAGGACCGCTCGAAGACGCACTCAGCCAGTGTGACAGCGATCGACGGCTGCGGCTGGGGAACGGACTCTAGGCTCGGGGCATGAGCGATGTCGAGACGTCCCACCGACCCGAAGCGCACCGTTACGAGGCCCACCTCGACGGCGAGCTGGCCGGGTTCGCCGAGTACGAGCTGAGCGACGAGCAGGTGGTCTTCACCCACACGGTGGTCGACCCGGCCTTCGAGGGGCACGGAGTCGGCTCCACGCTCGCCCGCTTCGCCCTGGACGACGTCCGCGGTGGCGAGCGCCGGGTGGTGGCTCAGTGCCGGTTCATCGCGGCGTGGATCGACAAGCACCCCGACTATGCGGAGCTCCTCGCCAGGCCCTGAGCGGACCCCGGACCGGTCCCGGATCGGTGCCGAGTTGTGCACAGAGTTGTGCACAGGCACCCCCGTCCCTGTGCACTTGACCGGGGCCGAGTGCACAGTTCCTCAACAGATTTCCCTTCAGGGCTGGGGGATTCGGAGTTCACCTTGTTGTCGTCGGAGGTCGGGTCTAGTGTCGCCCGCGAGCTCGGCCACAAGTCGCCGAGTCGACAAAGCTAGGAGCGGCACATGTCTGGTGGCGGCACATTTTCGGGATTTTCCGGCCCGCAGGGCGCCAGCGCGCCCGAGATGCCTCCGCTGGTCCGCACGCCCGTCCCTGCCCAGACAGAAACGGACAACGTGAGCGACCCTCTGCCCTTCGACCGCCCGCCGGCACCGGCCGGCACGACCGAGCGTCCCCTCGGCCCCACGGGTCGCCCGATGATCGACCTGCCTGAGCCGCGGATGCTGACCGAGCACGGCAACGCCCGCGTGATGTCGATGTGCAACCAGAAGGGTGGCGTCGGCAAGACCACGACGACGATCAACCTGGGCGCCGCGCTGGCGGAGTACGGCCGCAAGGTGCTGCTGGTCGACTTCGACCCCCAGGGCTCGCTGTCGGTCGGCCTCGGACTGAACCCGCACGAGATGGACCTCACGATCTACAACCTGCTGATGGAGCGGGACGTGAACATCCACGAGGTCATCGTCCCGTCGGGTGTGCCGGGCATGGACCTGCTGCCGTCCAACATTGACCTCTCGGCAGCCGAGGTGCAGCTGGTCCACGAGGTCGCCCGCGAGCAGACCCTGCAGCGTGTCCTGGCGCCCGCCCTGGCCGACTACGACGTGATCCTGATCGACTGCCAGCCCTCCCTGGGGCTGCTGACGGTCAACGCGCTCACCGCGTCCGACGGCGTGATCGTGCCGCTCGAGTGCGAGTACTTCGCCCTGCGTGGGGTGGCCCTGCTCAAGACCACGATCGACAAGGTCCGCGAGCGGCTCAACCCCCGGCTCGAGATCGACGGCGTCCTGGGCACCATGTTCGACGGTCGCACCCTGCACAGCCGAGAGGTCATGGACCGGCTGGTCCAGGCCTGGGGCGACAAGGTGTTCCACACGGTCATCCGTCGCACCGTGAAGTTCTCCGACGCCACCGTGGCAGGCGAGCCGATCACGTCGTACGCCTCTGCTTCGAGCGGTGCCGACCACTACCGCCAGCTGGCGAAGGAGGTGCTGGCGCGTTGTCTCGACGCGTGAGCCTGCCGGCCGCCGACGACCTCTTTCGTCCGACCGTCGTCCCGGACGCGCCCGCAGCATCAACCGAGCCCGACGCCGACGGTGGGGAAGCGGGGGGCACCCCGGTGCCCCGCAAGCCGAGCGGTCGGGTCCGGCACGACGAGAAGATGACGGTCTACGTCACCTCCGACGAGCTGCTCGATCTCGAGCACGCCCGGCTGAGCCTGCGCCGGTCCCACGCGATGGCGGTCGACCGCGGCCGGCTGGTCCGCGAGGCGCTCGCCCTGGTCCTGGCCGACTTCGAGGTGCACGGCGAGGACAGTGCGCTGGTGCGGCGGCTGACCCAGCAGTGACCTTCCGATGACCCGGCCGTCCGGCGACACGAGCCTGGTCGACCCCTCCGTCGAACAGACGCCCGGTTTCGAGCTGCACCTGTCCAACTTCGAGGGCCCGTTCGACCTGCTGCTGAGCCTGATCGCCAAGCACAAGCTCGACATCACCGAGGTGTCGCTGTCACAGGTGACCGACGACTTCATCGCCTTCGTCAAGATCGGCGGCAAGGCCTGGGACCTGGAGCAGACCACGTCGTTCCTGCTGGTCGCCTCGACCCTGCTCGACCTCAAGGCGGCCCGGCTGCTGCCCCAGGGTGACGTCGAGGACGAGGAGGACCTGGCGCTCCTGGAGGCCCGTGACCTGCTCTTCGCCCGGTTGCTCCAGTACAAGGCCTTCAAGCAGGTCGCCGGCGTGCTCGAGCGTCGCCTCGCCGTCGAGTCCAGGCGGCACGCCCGGGCCGTGGGCCTGGAGGACCGCTACGCACGCCTGCTGCCCGAGGTCCTGATCGGGATCGGTCTGGAGCAGTTCGCCGCGCTGGCCGCGAAGGCACTCGAGCCCAAGCCGATCCTCGAGGTCTCGCTGCAGCACATCCACGCGGCCAGGGTCAGCGTGCGCGAGCAGTCCGTGATCGTGATGGACCGGCTGCGGCGGGCCGGATCGATGACCTTCCGGGCGCTCTGCGGGGACTCGCCCGACACGCTCACGACGGTCGCCCGCTTCCTCTCGCTGCTGGAGCTCTTCCGGGAGGGCGCCGTGGGCTTCGACCAGGTCAGCCCGCTGGGCGAGCTGACGGTGCGCTGGACGGGGCAGGACGACCAGGAGATCGAGATCACCGACGAGTTCGACGGCGCCCCACCCGAGGACCCGCAACCAGATGAGACCCAGACAGAGGACCCCCCGAGCATGGACCCCCAGAACACGGACGTGGACGCGTGAGTGAGAACGCCTCGACCGGCTGGACCGGCGAACCCGGCCAGGACCCCACGGGTGAGACCCTCGACGTCGCGGTCGCCGAGCTGCGCCCCTCGCTGGAGGCGGTGCTGATGATCTCCGACCAGCCGCTGGACTCGATGACGCTGGCCTCGGCGGTGGGGCACCCGGTGGTCGAGGTCGAGCAGGCGCTGGCCGACCTCGCCGCGGAGTACACCGAGCAGGGGCGCGGCTTCGAACTGCGCAACGTTGCGGGTGGGTGGCGCTTCTACTCCCGCGACGAGTACGCCGCTGTGGTCGAGGGTTTCGTCCTGGACGGCCAGCAGGCCCGGCTGACCAACGCAGCGCTCGAGACCCTCGCGGTGGTCGCCTACAAGCAGCCCATCTCGAGGGCCCGGGTCTCGGCGATCCGTGGCGTCAGCGTCGATGGCGTGATGCGCACCCTCCTGGCCCGCGGGCTGGTCGAGGAGGCCGGCCAGGACCACGAGACCGGCGCCAACCTCTACCGGACCAGCAACTACTTCCTCGAGCGGATCGGGGTCACCTCGATCGACGAGCTGCCCGAGCTCGCGCCGTACCTCCCCGACATGGACGACCTGGAGGACGAGCTCACCGAGATGGCCCAGCACGCGTCCGCACCCGAGGGCGCCGCGGACGCCGTCACGGAGCCCTCGCCCACGCCCGACGACGCCGCCTCGATGGGGGGAGCGAGCGCCGACGGCGATACGGTCGAGGCGTGATCGACACCGACGACGAGGGGCTCATCCGCCTCCAGAAGCTGCTGGCGATGTCCGGCGTCGCCTCCCGCCGCAAGTGCGAGGAGCTGATGCTGGCCGGTGTCGTCGTGGTCGACGGCGAGGTCGTCACCCGCCTGGGCACCAAGGTCGACCCGCTCACCGCGGTGATCCGGGTCAACGGGCAGCGGCTCCCGCCGGTCTCCGAGCACGTCTACCTGGTGCTCAACAAGCCCCGCGGAGTCGTGTCGACGATGTCGGACCCCGAGGGACGACGCACACTCGGTGACGTGGTCGCCGACCGTCCCGAGCGGCTCTTCCACGTGGGCCGGCTCGACACCGACACCTCCGGGCTCCTGCTCCTGACCAACGACGGTGACTTCGCCCAGCGCATGGCGCACCCGTCGTACGAAGTGGACAAGACGTACGTCGCGGAGGTCGACGGCGAGGTCACCAAGGCCACCCTGGCGACCCTCCAGGAGGGGGTGACCCTCGAGGACGGCCCGGTGACGGTCTCGGAGTGCCGGATCATCAGCGTCTCGGGCCGCGGCCGTGGCGCCAAGTCGATCGTCGAGATGGTCATCCACGAGGGCCGCAACCGGATCGTGCGCCGGCTCCTCGACGAGCTCGGCTTCCCGGTACGCCGGCTTACCCGCACCGCCATCGGTCCGGTCCAGCTCACCGGGCTCGCCTCGGGTGAGCTGCGTGACCTCACCCTCGACGAGCTCGGCACCCTGCTGGACAGTGCGCAGCTCTGAGGCCCTCCCGCGGCTAGGGTTTGGGTCGGCGACGACGGAGGAGGCCTGATCGCGTGGCGGTGCGTGCGGTGCGTGGAGCGACCCAGCTCGAGGAGGATGTGCGAGATCACATGCTCGAGCGGGTCGCCGAGATGGTGACCGATGTGATGCAGTCCAACGGTCTGGTCGTGGACGACTTCATCTCGGTGATCTTCACCGCGACCTCCGACCTGGTCTCCGAGTTCCCGGCCTACGCCGCACGACGTCTCGGCTTCGGCGACGTGCCCCTGATCTGTGCCCGCGAGCTCGAGATCGCAGGCTCCATGCCCCGGGTGGTGCGGATGATGGCCCACGTCGAGACCGACCTGCCCCGCGCGGACATCACCCACGTCTACCTCCACGGTGCGGCCGCGCTCCGCTCGGACCTGACCCGGGTGCGTTCGGTGCCCGACGATGAGTGAGGACCGGCTCCTGACCGGCCCTGTCGAGGTGGTCGGCACCGGGCTGCTCGGCACCTCGATCGCACTGGCCTGCCGCGGCGCCGGCCTCGAGGTGCTGCTGAGCGACACCTCAGCCGAGAACGTCCGCACCGCCTCGGGCCTGGGCGCCGGTCGGCCGCGGACCGAGGCGGACCGCCCTCAGCTGGTCGTGGTCGCGGTGCCGCCCGACCACCTGGGTGCCGAGATCGCCCGCGCCCTGGCCGCCTCCGACGCGGTCGTCACCGACGTGGGCTCGATCAAGACCGAGCCGCTCGGCACCGTCGCCGACGCTCCCGGGCTCGGCAGGTACGTCGGTGGGCACCCGATGGCGGGCAGCGAACGCTCCGGGCCCCTGGCGGCCAGCGCCGCGCTCTTCGACGGTCGCCCGTGGGCGGTCACGCCGCACCCCGGGTCGGACCCGGCCGCCGTACGCCTGGTCGAGGAGCTTGTCGCACTCTGCGGGGCAGTGCCGGTCCGGCTCACTCCGCAGGAGCACGACCTGGCGGTCGCGCGGACCTCGCACCTGCCGCACCTGCTCGCCGTCCTGGTCGCCGGCCGGCTGGCCGACGCGCCTGCCGAGCACCTGGCGCTCTCCGGACAGGGAGTCCGTGACGTCACCCGGGTGGCCGGGGGGGACCCGGCGCTGTGGGAGCAGATCGTGACCGGCAACGCGGCTGCGGTGCTCGGGCTGCTCGACGAGGTCCGGGGTCAGCTCGACGCCCTGATCTCGGCGGTCTCCACGGGCGCCCGCGCCGAGCTCGGCGCGCTGCTCGCGCGTGGGGTGGCCGGCACGAGGGCGATCCCCGGCAAGCACGGCGGGCCGGCCCGGCCGACCCGGTCGGTCTTCGTCTCGGTCCCCGACCACGCGGGCGAGCTCGCGCGCCTCTTCGCGGACGCCGGGGCCAGCGGGATCAACATCGAGGACGTCCACATCGACCACGACCCGGGCCGTCCGGTCGGTCTCGTGGAGCTCCTCGTCGAGGAGTCGGGCGCGCAGCACCTGCTGGCGTCTCTGGAATCTCGCGGATGGGTGACTCACCGGTAGGCTGCGGGCTGCCATTCCACGCGTCTCGACGCGTGTCCCGAGCAGAGAGCAGGCCGGCACGTGCCCAGCAGCGCCCCCGCAACCGAGCGTCCCACCACGGGGCTGGTCGTCGCGATCGACGGCCCCTCGGGCTCGGGCAAGTCCAGCACGTCGCGGGGCGTCGCCGCCCGGCTGGGACTGCGCTACCTGGACACCGGCGCCATGTTCCGGGCCCTGACCTGGTGGCTGCTGCGCAACGGGGTCGACGTCCACGACCCGGCCGCCGTCGCCGCGCGGGTGGCCGACGCGACGATCGTCTCCGGCACGGATCCGCTGGGCCCCACCATCGAGGTCGACGGCGTCGACGTGGCCGTGGCGATCCGTGGCGCCGACGTCACTGGGGCCGTCTCGCCGGTCAGCGCCGTCCCGGACGCCCGGGCGCGGCTCCTCCAGCTCCAGCGCGACGAGATCGCAGCCGTGACGAGCGCCGGTGGCGGCATCGTGGTCGAGGGTCGTGACATCGGCTCCGTCGTCGCCCCCGACGCCCCGGTCAAGGTCTACCTGACCGCAGACCCCGCCGCTCGCGCCGTACGCCGGGCTGCCGAGGAGGGGGGCACGGACGTCTCCGCCACCCAGGCCTCCCTGCTGGCCCGCGACAAGATTGACTCCGGCCGCGCCACCGCGCCGCTGGTGATGGCCGATGGCGCCGTTCACCTGGACACGACGCTCTACACCCTCGACGAGGTGATCGACCTGGTGGTCGCGCTCGTGGAGGCGGTGGAGGCTCCCGCGTGAGCGTCTCCCGTCATCACCAGCTGCCACGCAGCGACGGGGCCCGGCACCCTTCCCGCGTGCTGCTGCACCCGCTGCGGCCACCTGCGCGCGCCCTGGTCCGGACCCGCGTCAAGGTCCGCGTGCACGGCGCCGAGCTGGTGCCCACCCAGGGTGGGCTGATCTTCGCCAGCAACCACGTCGGAGTCGCTGACGGCCCGCTGCTGGCGATCTTCGCCCCGCGCCCGGTCCACGCACTCACCAAGGACGAGATGTTCCAAGGGGCGCTCGGCCGGTTCCTGCGTGGGGCTGGCCAGATCCCGCTGGACCGGTGGCACACCGACCCCGCAGCGGTGAAGAGCTGCCTGCGGGTGCTCCGGGACGGCGGGGCGATCGGGATCTTTCCCGAGGGCAGTCGGGGGTCTGGGGATCTCTCGCGATTTCACCGGGGAGCAGCGTACTTCGCGCTCGTCTCGGGAGCGCCCGTGGTGCCGGTGGTGCTGCTCGGGACCCGCGAACCGGGTGGCCACACCAACTCGCTGCCACCGCGCGGCGGAGCCGTGGACGTGGTCTTCGGCTCTCCGTATGCCCTCGAGCCGACCCCCTGGCCGCGCTCGCAGGAACAAGTAGGGCACGCGTCGATGTTGCTCAGAGAGCACATGCTGGTCCACTTGGACCACGCGCGCGCGTCGACCGGTCGAGAACTGCCCGGTCCGCTGCCCGCCCACGACGTCGAACCCGACCCCGCCACTGGGGTCACCGAGCAAGGAGCATCATGAGCGAGGGTCATCCCGAGCCCAACGAGACCACCCCCGACGACGTGTCGGCGTACCTCGACGGCGAGGTCCTGGGACCGGTCCCGATCCTGGCGGTGGTCGGTCGGCCGAACGTCGGCAAGTCGACGCTGGTCAACCGCATCATCGGCCGCCGTGAGGCGGTCGTCGAGGACGTCCCAGGGGTCACCCGGGACCGCGTGTCGTATGACGCCAACTGGAACGGCCGCGCCTTCACGGTGGTCGACACCGGCGGCTGGGACCCCGATGCGCGCGGTCTCGCCGAGCGGATCGCGGCCCAGGCCGAGATCGCGATCGGGCTGGCCGACGCCGTCCTCTTCGTGGTCGACGCGACGGTCGGCATCACCGACACGGACGCGGCGGTCGTGAAGATCCTGCGCGCCTCGAAGAAGCCGGTCGTCCTGGCCGCCAACAAGGTCGACGACCAGCGCACCGAGGCGGAGGCCTACGGGCTGTGGAACCTCGGCCTGGGGGAGCCGTTCTGCGTCTCCGCGCTGCACGGGCGCGGCTCGGGCGACATGCTCGACGCCATCCTGGACGCGCTCCCGGAGCCGCCCCCCGAGGTGCTCAACACCGTGGGTGGTCCGCGTCGCATCGCGATCGTGGGCAAGCCGAACGTCGGCAAGTCGTCGCTGCTCAACCAGCTCTGCAACGAGGACCGCGTCGTCGTCGACAACGTCGCCGGAACGACGGTCGACCCGGTCGACGAGCTGGTCGAGCTGGGCGGGCGCACCTGGCGCTTCATCGACACCGCCGGCATCCGCAAGCGGGTCAAGACCGCCTCGGGCCACGAGTACTACGCCTCGCTGCGCACCAACACCGCCATCGACCGGGCCGAGGTCGCCGTCCTGGTGATCGACGGCGGCGAGTCGATCTCCGAGCAGGACCTGCGGATCATCCAGACGATCCGCGAGTCCGGCCGGGCGATGGTCATCGCGTTCAACAAGTGGGACCTCGTCGACGACGAGCGCCGCTACTACCTCGAGCGCGAGATCGAGCGCGACCTCGTCCAGGTGCAGTGGGCCCCCCGGATCAACGTGACCGCCCGTACCGGGTGGCACGTGGACCGGCTCGTCCCCGCCCTGGACAAGGCGCTGGCCGGCTGGGAGACCCGGATCTCGACCGGGACGCTCAACGCTTTCCTCGGCCGCCTGGTCGCCGAGCACCCGCACCCCGTGCGCAGCGGCAAGCAGCCGAAGATCCTGTTCGGCACCCAGGCGACGTCCGCGCCGCCGATGTTCGTCCTGTTCACCAGCGGCAAGCTGGACGCCGGCTACGAGCGCTTCATCGAGCGGCGCCTGCGCGAGGAGTTCGGCTTCGCCGGCACCCCGATCGTGTTGCAGCAGCGCCCGCGGGAGAAGCGGAAGAAGAAGTAGCCCGGTGGACGACCAACGTCAGGAACACTGGGAGGGCGTCTACGCCGGGAAGGCGCTGGACGACGTCAGCTGGTTCGAGCCCACCCCGGAGACGTCGCTCGAGCTGACGCTCTCCGGGGGTGTGCCCCGCTCGGTGGTCGATGTGGGCGCCGGCGCCTCCGCCCTGGTCGACGGGTTGCTGGACGCGGGGGTCGAGCAGGTCACCCTGCTGGACCTCTCCGCGTCGGCACTTGCCGCCACGCGTGCCCGACTGGGGGACCGGGCCGCAGCGGTGACCGCGGTCTGCGGCGACGTGCTCGCCTGGGCGCCCACGACGGCGTACGACGTGTGGCACGACCGCGCGGTCTTCCACTTCCTCACCGAGGCGGGGGACCGGGACACCTATCGCGACCGGGTCTTATCGGGGCTGCGGCCCGGCGGCCTGCTGGTCGTGGGCACCTTCGCGACAGACGGCCCCGAACAGTGCTCAGGACTGCCGACGAGCCGGTACGACGCCGAGGGGCTCGTGGCCGCCTTCGGTGAGGGCTTCGAGGTGGTGGAGACGCGGCGGACCGAGCACCACACGCCGTGGGGCTCCGTGCAGCCGTTCACCTGGGTGGTCCTGCGAGCGGTCGGCATCGGCGGCGGGGTCTAGCGTGGCGACATGCGCGCACCCGCTCTCGTCCTGACCTCGGTCCTCACGGTCGTCCCCGCCCTGGCCGGAGCGTCGGTGGCCAGGGTCGCCGACGCAGATCCGGCACGGCCGGTCGCCGGCACGTCGTGTGCCGTGTTCCCGGCCGACAACTACTGGCACGCCGACATCAGTGGGCTGCCTCGGCACCCGCGCAGCGGACAGTGGCTCTCCCACATGTCGAGCGCCGACACGGATCTGCACCCGGACTTCGGTCCGTCGTACGGCGCGGGGCCGAACTACGGCATCCCGGTCACGGTCGTGAAACCCGGGCATGCCCGGGTGCGGGTGCGCTTCGGGTACGCCGACGAGAGCGACCGGGTGCGCTATCCGCTGGGCCCGGACACCCGCATCGAGGGTGGGCAGCACGCGACGGGGGACCGGCACGCCATCGTGGTCGATCGCGGCGCCTGCCGGCTCTACGAGACCTATGCGACCCAGCACACGAGTGCCGGCTGGAAGGCCGGTTCCGGGGCGGTGTGGTCGCTGGGCAGCAACGACCTGCGCCCCGACGGCTGGACCTCGGCCGACGCGGCCGGGCTGCCGATCCTGCCCGGTCTGCTGCGCTGGAACGAGGTGCGGCACGGATTCGTCGATCACGCGATCCGGTTCACGACCGACGTCACCAGCCGCCACCACCTCTGGCCTGCCCGACACGACGCCGGTTCGCGCGACAGCCTGACCTTCCCCCCCATGGGTGCCCGGTTCCGCCTCAAGCCTGGCTTCTCCACGCGTGGCTACTCGGCGGAGGCGAGGACCGTGATCGCCGCGATGAAGACCTATGGTCTGGTGCTGGCCGACAACGGGTCGGCCTGGTTCTTCCAGGGGGAGCAGAACGCGCACTGGCCGGAGCGTCTGATCAGCGACCTCAAGCGCATCCCCGCCTCGGCGTTCGTCGCCGTGGACACCTCGTCGTTGAAGGTTTCCGGAGACTCCGCTCAAGTGCGGTGAGCCCGATTCCCGGTCCACCACAGGGCTGCGATAGTGTTCACTCGCTCGTGCTGGTCCGCCTCATCGGGGCGTCAGCGGAGTGTTCGGGCTGTAGCGCAGCTTGGTAGCGCACTTGACTGGGGGTCAAGGGGTCGCAGGTTCAAATCCTGTCAGCCCGACAAATTGAACCGGCTCTGACCTGCGGAAACGCTGGATCAG
>JBKJLD010000089.1:0-19067 GCA_046597165.1 Nocardioides sp. | reverse complement strand
ACGACACTGCTCCACTTCGCATCATCGAGTGACCCATCCCCCGCCCACTCCCCGATCTGGCGCAGCACCCGCCGACAGGCTGCCGGCGACTGGAGCACCGCGTCGACGTGCTGCTCGATGGGAACGGTCGGCTCCATGCCACGTTGGACAGCCTGCCGTTCCGCGTAGTCCGCTCGACGGCATGCGGCACTGCACCACCGCTTCGGACGCCCGGGATGCCGAGGCGCTCCCTCGTAGATCGGGCGTCCACACCGGTCGCACGGCCGCTGCGTGATCACTCGTCCTTCTCCAGACCGAGCGTCCATGCGATGACAATCGCAGATCGCCAACGCAGGTGCTTGCCGACCCGGAAGCCTTTGGGGCCGTACCCCGTGTGACGCCAGGAGTAGATGGTCTGCTTCGGGACGCCGAGGTAGTTGGCAACGTCGTCGATGGTCCAGAGCTCGCTGTATTCCATCGGCCTGGACGGCCGGTGCGTCGGCAACACGGGCACCGGCCTCTCGCGGCTGGCTGCCGGTGCCGCTGCTGGACGGCGGACCTGCGGAACGCTCTCACTCGACGACGAGTTCGACTCTCCCCAGAGCCCCGGCTGATCCTCACTTCGCGCTTGGCTGCTCATGATTGCCTTCCTTCGGTAGCTGATGGTCGTTCTTCAGTCACCTATGTGCGCGGAGCGGGCGGCAGCGATCACTACGGCCGAGCCTTCCGCGCTCGCGGACGGTCTCCCCTTCCGGAGGGACCCTCGCGGCCGACAGGCAGAGCGAGATTCGTCGGGACGAATCTGTGCCGGGAATGCACCAGGTGTGTGGCACTACGACAGTCGCGCAGATTCCGGGGGGGACGCTCCGAGATGAAGCGAGCTCTGACTCTCCCTGTCGATGTCGAAGCCCCATTGACCGGTCGACATTCGGCGGGGGCGTGCACGAGTTTCTGAGAAGTCGGACATCTTGATCGCCGGCATGCTGCAGATGTCAGCGGGGTTGGGTCCTGGCGTGCGTGCGCGCCGCACCTGCCGGCTGCCTCCGGCTCGCCCCGGAACGCTCGGTGATTCCCGTAGCGTCGTATCTGCAATGGAACCGGATGGGGCGCTGTCGCGTGATACAGGTGTGGAGACGGACGAAGTCGCCGCCCTGTACGCGCGGGCGTGCCCCCGACTGGTGGGCCTGCTCACGGCGATGTGCGGGAGCCGAGGCGACGCCGAAGAGGTCGCTCAGGACGCCTTCGTCCGGTTGCTCGAACACTGGGGCAAGGTCCGCGACTACGCCGACCCCGAGGCGTGGCTGCGCACGGTCGCGGTGCGGGCGCTCGTTTCGCGCCAGCGTCGACGCCAGGTGGCTGTCCGCGGATTGGCCGTCCTTGGCCGACGCGCCGTGGCGACACTGCCCGCGACCGAGCCCGCGCACGACGTGGAACTCGCGGAGGCTCTCGCAGGCCTGCCCGTCGACCAGCGCGCGGTCTTGGTCCTGCACCACCTGCACGACCTTCCGGTTGCCGAGGTCGCCGAACTGCTCCAGATCCCCACCGGCACGGTGAAGTCGCGGTTGTCGCGCGCTCGCGCTGCCCTCGTGCCCTTGCTGACTGACGAGGAACGGAGCACGACATGAACGACTTTGGAGATCGCCTGCGCAGGCATGTCCAGGACCTGACACCGGAGCACTCGGCGCCGTTCCAAGAAGTCCTGACGCGACGTGACCAGCGTCGACGGCGTCGCCGGGCACTCACAACTGCCGGTACGGCGATGGTCGCGGTCGCCGCCATTGCGATCGGCAGCCAGCTGCTCGGACCGACCGACCCCCCAGGCGCCGCCGACCCCGCCACGAGCAGCCCCTCCCCAAGCACCCCTCCCCCGACCGAGACCCCACGACCGGAGCCGACGTACGAGTGGAGCGGACAGCCCTCACCGGTGGTGCTCCGACTTGCCGACCACGACCTCGAACTAAAGCCATGGTCCTACTGCTGGAATGGGCCACCCAACCGAAAGGGGATCTCGCCTGGCATCTGTGCCGACGGGTACGCACAGACAAAGGACCTGGAGGGCGTTGGCAGTCCCGCTTCCGTGGACTTCTGGTTCGGCGTCGAGGACTGGGACTTCCAGGCCACGTTCACCGAGCTCGGCGTCGACTGCCCACGACAGCACACCGTGCAGGCCATGCGCACCGGCGACCAGATGTTCCAGCTCGATCCGGCTGGCTTGGCTGGCCGCTACCGCGTCGACTTGTTCGGCCGCGGCCGCCACGGCAGCGTGAGCACCAGCTTCCTGTGGACCACCCCGACCGACGGACCGACAGACCAGCCCACCGCCGACATCGCCCTCATTTCCGGGGACAAGAACGAACTCTGGGCCTACCAACTCGAGGTCGGCGTGCAGGACCTGGCCTTCCAACCGCAGGAGGCGGACGTCGAGGTCACCGTCACCGCAGCCAATGGGCGTTCGATGATCCTCGACGCCGAGCAAGAGAACCGAGGCGAGTGCTACGCCGAGGGCTCCCTGTTCTTCCGTGGCGAGCAGGATCCAGCACAGCAGGCAGCCCAACTGGGCCCGCCACCGTTCACCTACAAAGTGGGGCTCACCCTGGATGGCAAGCGCTACCTCGGCACGGCGGTCTGGCCGCGAGACGAGAAGCCGGACGAGGCTCCCAACACAGTACTCACCTTCGACCCTCCGCTCCCGGCCTACACCGCCGAATGATCCAGTCGCTCGGCGCGCGTAGCGTCCTTCCTTGCCGCTGACCGGTCTTGGCAGCCGCGATCCGCGCGCTCGGGCCGCGCAGACCACGCGGGCAACCCACAACAACCGACGCGAATCGCAAGCAACCTGTGGATTGACTCGACCGACCTCGGACTCCGGCCTACTCTCGAAGGTCTCGGAGAGGAGTCCCGATGCCCGAGGGAATCACCAGGCGCGGCAACTCCTGGCGAGCGAGGTACCGCAACACTGAGACCGGCCAGCAGCACGAGCGATCCTTCGCCAAACAGGTCGACGCCATCAAGTGGCGCCGGCAGCAGCTCGACGCGCTTGACCGTGGGCGCTGGGTCGATCCGCAGGCAGGCAAGGTCTCGTTCCTGAGGTACTTCGAGTCCTGGGAGCGGGATCAGGTCTGGACTGACGGCACGCGCAAGGCGATGTCGCTTGCCGTCCGTTCAGCGACGTTCGCCGAGATGGACCTGCGGAAGATCCGGCCCAGCCACGTCGAGGCCTGGGTGAAGTCGATGACCGTGACTTCGCCCGAGCGATCGGCACCGTTGGCACCCGGGACGATCAAGACCCGGTTCGTGAACGTCCGCTCGGTGTTCCGGGCCGCTGTTCGCGACGGGATGATCGCGACGGACCCGACCGGCCGGGTACGACTCCCCCGCCAGCGCAAGCGGGAGGCGTCGATGACGATCCCGAGCCCGAAGACAGTCCGTCAGATCCTCGAGGCCGCCGATCCGCGCTTCCGGGCCTTCGTCGGGCTGTGCGCCTTGGCCGGCCTGCGGCTCGGGGAGGCGGCTGCCCTGCAGGTCACCGACGTCGACTTCCTGCGCCGCGAGATCCACGTCCGCCGCCAGGTGCAGCGGGTCAACGGCGGGGAGCTTGAGATCCGGTTGCCGAAGTACAACTCTGAGCGCACCATTCACGCCGCCCAGGCGCTGATTGACATGCTCGCCGAGCACGTCGCGCTCGGCCTGACCAACGAGTGGTTGTTCGAGGGCAATGCCAAGCTTCCGCCCCACCAGAACACCGTCGGCCACCGATGGCGCACGACTCTGTCCCGGGCCGGAGTGAGCGGGGTGCGGTTGCACGACCTTCGCCATTTCTACGCGTCCGGGCTGATCGCCTCGGGTTGTGACGTGGTGGCCGTCCAGCGAGCCCTGGGACACGCTAGGTCGACGACCACCCTGACGACGTACGCGCACCTGTGGCCCAACGCCGAGAGCCGGGTCCGCGACGCGTCAGCGCGGCTCGCGGCCGAGGTCGTCGGCTCTGCTGAGGGCACTGTGAGGGCAGATCGTGTCTAAACAGGCGCTGACCTGCACGTTTACACGTTGAAGCGGAACTCCACGACGTCGCCGTCGGCCATGACGTACTCCTTGCCCTCCATACGGACCTTGCCGGCCTCCTTGGCCTTCTGCATGGAGCCGGCGACCATCAGGTCGTCGAAGGAGACGATCTCGGCCTTGATGAAGCCGCGCTGGAAGTCGGTGTGGATCACACCGGCGGCCTCCGGGGCGGTGGCGCCCTTGGGGATCGTCCAGGCGCGCGTCTCCTTGGGCCCGGCGGTCAGGTAGGTCTGCAGTCCGAGGGTGTCGAAGCCGACCCGGGCCAGCGTCTCCAGGCCGGGCTCGGTGACGCCCATCTCGGCGAGCATCTCCCGGGCCTCCTCGTCGTCGTCGAGCTCGACCAGCTCGGCCTCGAACTTCGCGTCCAGGAAGATCGCCTCGGCGGGGGCGATGATCGCGCGCATCTTGTCCTTCAGCGCCTCGTCGGCGAGCTCGTCGGCGTCGCAGTTGAAGACGAAGATGAAGGGCTTGGCAGTCAGCAGCGAGAGCTCGCGGAGCAGGTCGCGGTCGATCGTGGTGGAGCTGATGGGCGTACCGGCCTCGAGGTGTCCCAGCGCCTCCCTGGCGGCCTCCAGGTTGGGGACGACCGCCTTGTTGCCGCGGGCGTCCTTCTCCAGCCGCGGGATCGCCTTCTCGACCGTCTGCAGGTCGGCCAGGATCAGCTCGGTCGAGATGGTGGAGATGTCGTTGGCGGGGTTGACCTCACCGTCGACGTGGGTCACGTCCTCGTCGCGGAAGACGCGGGTGACCTGGCAGATCGCGGAGGACTCGCGGATGTGGGAGAGGAACTTGTTGCCCAGTCCCTCACCCTGCGAGGCCCCGGCGACGATGCCGGCGATGTCGACGAACTCGACGGTCGCGGGCAGCAGCTTCGCGGAGCCGAAGACCTCGGCGAGCTTCGGAAGTCGGTCGTCGGGGACCCCGACGACGCCGACGTTCGGCTCGATGGTGGCGAACGGGTAGTTCGCCGCGAGGACGTCGTTCTTGGACAGAGCGTTGAAGAGGGTCGACTTGCCCGCGTTGGGAAGACCAACGATGCCGATGGTGAGAGCCACGGGCGGCGAGTCTACGGGGGCGGCGGGCCGGCCACGAATCGCCTCGTCAGCGCTTGGCCGAGTCCTCCACGCAGAGGGTCGCCCACGGCAGCGCCTCGAGCCGCCCCTCCCCGATCGGGTTGCCGCAGGCGTCGCACACGCCGTACGTCGACTCGTCGAGCTTGACCAGGGCACGTTCCACGTCGGTCATGGTGAGCTGGAGCTTGTCGTGCACCGCAACCTGGGAGAGGCGGTCGACCGCCATCGAGGTGCCCTCCCCGACACGCTTGCCGAAGGCGATCTCGCCGCGGTCGCCGGGCAGGGTCACGAGCTCGGCCATCTGTTCCTCGAGCTCGGCCTTCTTGGCCAGCAGGATCGTGCGCGGGGTGTCCATCCCTCCAGTCTCCTCCCCGACGCAAGGACCCTCGCTCAGGACGGCGGCTGCAACAGCTGGTCCCGAGCAGTCCACGCGAAGCGGAGGACGGTCACCGAGAAGACCAGCGTGACCGCGACGATCGTGGCCTCGATGACTCCCCCGGCACCCTTGGCAAAGATCTGGTGTTCGAGGTCGTAGAGCAGGTCCATGCCGAAGAGGTAGAGCCCCGAGCTCCCGGCGGCGATCAGCCAGAACAGGGCTGCCGGCCGATCGCCCCGCAGCGCGAGGAGCGCCAGCAGGCAGGCAACGCCGAGCCACAGGTCGGCGAGCGGGAAGGCGTTCTCGAACTCGTAGTACGCCGCGCGGTGCTCGCTGGCGAGCAGGTCGCGGTCAATGAACCAGATCGACCAGTAGGCCACGTCGAGCACGATCGCCCCGACCAGGAGCCACTGCACGGCACGCCTCATGATGGCGATCCAAGCACCTCGCGGCTCCGCGGGTGTCAGAGTTTGCGCCATGACCCCAGTCGAGACCGCACGCGCCGTGTTCGCCGAGCTGCAGTCCGCCGTCGCTGACCACGACCTCGACCGGTTGACACGGCTCTTCCATGAGGACGGTGTCCTCATCGGCACGTCGGCCTACTCCGGGCCCGAGGCCGTGGCCGCCTACCTGCGCGCGGTCGCCGAGCAGCCGGCCGCGCTGTCCTGGGAGCTGCCCGAGGTCGACGTCTTCCTGGCCGACGGCGACCTCCTGGGCTTCGCCGCCCTCGGCGAGATCGTCGTCCGGGCGGACGGGGCCGAGGACCGCTCGGCGTTCCGGCTCACCCTCGTGGTCCGGGAGACCCCCGACGGCTGGCGGATCCTGAGCTTCCACGGCTCCATTCCCAGCGACTGGTGACACGGACGAACCCCCATCGCCTAGGTTCGCAGGGTGACCAGCAACCTCGACCTGACCAGCGTCCGCGCCCAGTTCCCCGCCCTCATCAGCGGTGTCGCCCACTTCGACGGCCCCGGCGGCTCCCAGACCCCGAGCATGGTGGCCGAGGCGGTCGCGGCGACCATGACCGCCGGCCTCGCGAACCGGGGCTCCGTCACCGAGGCCGAGCGCCGCGCTGAAGCGATCACGCTCGGGGCGCGGGCCGCGATGGCCGACCTGCTCGGCGCCGACCCCCGCGGCATCGTCTTCGGCCGCTCGATGACCCAGCTGACCTTCGACCTCGCGCGCACCCTGGCAAAGGACTGGGGCCCCGGCGACGAGGTGATCGTGACCCGGCTCGACCACGACGCCAACATCCGCCCCTGGGTGATCGCGGCCGAGGCCGTCGGCGCGACCGTGCGCTGGCTCGACTTCGACCCCGTCACCGCCGAGCTCGACGACGTCGAGACCGTGCTGTCGACCCGCACCCGGCTGATCGCGGTCACCGCCGCCTCCAACCTGCTCGGGACCATGCCGGACGTCGCCGGCATCGCCCAGGCCGCCCACGAGGTCGACGCCCTCGTCCACGTCGACGCCGTGCACCTCGCCGCCCACGCACCGGTCGACCTGGTCGAGCTGGGGGCCGACCTCCTGGCCTGCTCCCCCTACAAGTTCTTCGGCCCGCACCTCGGCGTCCTCGCCGGCTCCCCGGCGCTGCTGGGGACGCTGCAACCCGACAAGCTGCTGCCGTCGAGCAACGCGGTGCCCGAGCGCTTCGAGCTGGGCACGCTGCCCTACGAGCTGCTCGCGGGCGTCACCGCTGCGGTGGACTTCATCGCCGGCCTGGCCTCCTCGGCCGACGACCGGCGCACCCGCGTCGTCGAGTCGATGACCGCCGTCGAGGAGTACGAGGCCGGCCTGCTCGACCGGCTGCTCGCCGGGCTGCGGGGCATCGCGGGGGTGACGCTCCACGGCGACCCGGCCCGGCGTACGCCGACCGTGCTCTTCTCCGTCGAGGGGCGCACCGGCGCGGAGGTCTACGCCCACCTCGCCTCGGTGGGGGTCAATGCCCCGGCGAGCAGCTTCTACGCCATCGAGGCGTCGCGCCATGCCGGCCTGGGCGACGAGGGAGCGGTGCGGGCCGGGATCGCGCCGTACACCTCGGCCGACGAGGTCGACCGGCTCGTCGCGGGCGTCGCCTCACTCACCGGCTGACCCGGCTGACCCAGGCTCGGTTCAGAACACCGACCACCCGGTGCGGGTGGTGAAGAGGTCGAGGGCGGCCAGCCCGGCCGCCGAGTTGCCCGACGGGCTGAGCGCGGGGCTCCACACGGCGATCGTGCACCGGTCGGGGACCACGGCGAGGATGCCGCCGCCGACCCCGCTCTTGGCCGGCAGCCCGACCCGGTAGGCGAACTCGCCCGCCGCGTCGTAGGTGCCGCAGGTGAGCATCACCGCATTGATCCGCTTGGTCTGGCTCAGGGTGAGCATCCGGGTGCCGTCGGCGCGGACGCCGTTGCGTGCCAGCAGCGAGGCCGCCAGCGCCACCTCGCGGCAGGTCATCGACAGCGCGCACTGCCAGAAGTACTGCTCGAGGACCTCCTCGACGCTGGTCTCGAGGTTGTCGTAGCTCGCGAGCAGGTGGGCCATCGCCGCGATCCGGTGCCCGCGCTCATGCTCCGAGCGGGCCACCTCGGCGTCGGCATCGATCGCCGGGTTTCCGCTCTCGGTACGCACCAGCTCGCGCAGGGCACCGCTGGCGTCCCCGGTGATGCTCTGCAGCCGGTCGGTGACCACCAGCGCGCCCGCGTTGATGAAGGGGTTGCGCGGCTTACCGCGCTCCTGGTCGAGCTGGAGCAGGGAGTTGAACGGGTTGCCGGACGGCTCGCGCCAGACCCGCTGCCAGATCTGGTCGTCCTGGGCGATGACCAGGGCGAGGGTGAAGACCTTGGAGATGCTCTGCACCGAGAAGGCGACGTCGCTGCCGCCCGTCGCGTGCACGGTGCCGTCGTTCATCGCGACCGCCATGGCGAACTGGTCGGGATCGACCGACGCGAGCCCCGGGATGTAGTCCGCGACGGCGCCCGCTCCGACGTACGGCGTCACGTCGGCCCTGATCTCCTCGAGCACGCCGGCGATGTCCATGTCGGCGATTGTGCCGCCTAGGCTGTCGACGTGCGCATCGCCACCTGGAACGTCAACTCCCTCCGCTCCCGCATCGACCGCGTCGAGGCGTTCCTGCAGCGCCACGACGTCGACGTGCTCGCACTGCAGGAGACCAAGGCCCGCGAGGACCAGCTGCCCGTGATGGGGCTGCAGTCGCTCGGCTACGAGGTCGCGGCAGCCGGCTACCACCAGTGGAACGGGGTGGCGATCATCAGCCGGGTCGGCCTCGAGGACGTCCGGGTCGGCTTCGAGGCGATGCCCGGTTTCGGGGAGCCGCTGGCGGCCGAGGCCCGGGCGATCGGCGCGGTCTGCGGCGGGGTGCGCCTGTGGTCGCTCTACGTCCCCAACGGCCGCAAGGTCGACGACCCGCACTACGCCTACAAGCTCGACTGGCTGGCCCGACTCCGGGAGGCCGCCACCGCCTGGCAGGGCGAGGACACCGCGCTGGTGGGCGACTGGAACATCGCGCCGCTCGACGAGGACGTCTTCGACATGGCGCAGTTCAAGACCTCGACCCACGTGACCCCACCCGAGCGGGCGGCATTCCAGGGGTTCCTCGACGACGGGTACGTCGACGTGGTGCGGCCGCACACCCCCGGCCCGGCCGTCTACACCTATTGGGACTACTACCGCCAGCGCTTCGAGCGGAACCGCGGCCTGCGCATCGACTTCGTCCTCGGCTCGCCCTCGCTGGCCGCCCGGGTCACCCACGCGTTCATCGACCGCGACGAACGGGCCGGCACCGGCGCCTCTGACCACGCTCCCGTGGTCGTCGACCTCGCCGGCTGAGGGCGCCTCCCCGGGACTGTCGGTGGGCACCGTCATGCTCGGGGCATGGAGATGTTCACGCTGTTCCTCACCCTGCTGGTCGGGCTGGCGCTCGGTGCCGCGCTCGGGCTGATGTGGGCGCGCTCGCGCACGTCGTACACCGCCTCGGTGGGCCAGGGCCTGGTCGACCAGGCCGAGGTGATGCAGGGGCTGGACCGTCTCCAGGACACGATGCGCGACCTCGACCACAACCGGGTCGCCTGGCAGAGCCAGTTCAACGAGCAGGTCACCGGGATCCGGCTCACCACCGACACCCTGCGCCGCGAGACCCGGTCGCTGTCCACCGCGCTGCGCAAGCCGCAGGTGCGGGGCCGGTGGGGCGAGCTGCACCTGCGCCGGGCCGTGGAGCTCGCCGGCCTCGTGGACCGCTGCGACTTCGCCGAGCAGGTGCAGCTCGAGGACGGCGCCCGCCGCCCCGACCTGGTCGTCAACCTGGTCGGCGGGCGACAGGTCGTCGTGGACGCGAAGGTGCCGCTCGACGCCTACCTGGACGCCACCTCCACCGATGACGAGGAGGAGCAGGCCGCGCACCTGCGCCGTCACGTGGGTCAGCTGCGCAGCCACATCGACGGCCTCTCCTCCAAGCAGTACTGGCGCTCCCTGAGCGAGACGCCCGAGTTCGTCGTCCTCTTCGTGCCCGCGGAGTCGTTCCTCGCGGCCGCGCTGGAGACCGACGGGAGTCTGATCGAGTACGCCGCCAGCCGTCAGGTGGTGTTGGCCTCACCCACGACCCTGATCGCCCTGCTCCGCACGGTGGCCCACGGGTGGAGCCACGAGGCGCTGGCCGACCAGGCCCGCGAGATCCACCGGCTCGGCCGCGACCTGCACGACCGGCTCGGCACCATGGCCGGCCACCTCGACCTGGTCGGCCGCTCCCTCAACAGCGCGGTGACCAACTACAACCAGACCGTCGGTTCCCTGGAGTCGCGGGTCCTGGTCTCGGCGCGGCGCTTCCAGGACCTGTCGGTGACCGACGAGGAGCTGCCTGCGCCGCGGCAGGTCGAGGCGTCGGCACGCTCCCTGGGGACCGTGGAGCTGCGCTCGGTCCCCCGGCGCGGCGTGGACGAGCCGGGCGGCGCGGAGAATACCGTGATGCTGTGAGCCAGACCCGGACTCTCTGGGAGGAAGGGCGCGAGCCAGGCCGTCAGGTCGTCGCGCTCGGGCTGGCCCTCGCCCTGACCGCGGTGGCCGTGGACATGAGCCTCGTCGGCCGGGTCAGCCTCTTCTTCGACCTCTGCTTCGTGGCGCTCTGCGTCGGGCTGGCGCTCGTCGTGCGCCCGACCGACTTCTTCACTGTCGGCGTGCTGCCGCCGATGCTGATGGTGGCGGTCTTCACGCTGCTCGGGTTGACCCGCCCCGACCTGATCGCCGACCCCGGAGACGGGGTGGTCCAGGCGGTCGTCTCCGGGCTGTCGCGGCACAGCGTCGCCCTGGTCGTCGGCTACCTGCTCTGCCTGGGCTGCCTGGCGATGCGCCAGCGCGTCGGCCGGCGCTGACCGGTCGACCTCAGCCCTCGAAGCGGTCCGGGTCGCCGGCGCCGCGCCGGATGATCTCGGGCGCGTCCTCCGACCAGTCCACGACGGTGGTCGGCTCGCCCGGGGTCTCGCCGGCCTCGACGACGAGGTCGACCTGGTGGTCGAGCTCCTCCTTGACCTCCCAGCCCTGGGTGCGGGGCTCGGTCTCGCCTGGGAGGATCAAGGTGCTGGTCAGCAGCGGTTCACCGAGCTCGACGAGCAGCGCCTGCACGAAGGTGTGGTCGGGGATCCGGACACCCACGGTGCGCTTCTTGGGATGCATGAGCCGGCGCGGCACCTCGCCGGTGGCCGGGAGGATGAAGGTGTAGGGCCCCGGAGTGGCCGCCTTGATCGCCCGGAACGCCGAGTTGTTGATGTGGACGAACTGCCCCATCTGGGAGAAGTCGCGGCACATCAGCGTGAAGTGGTGCTTGTCGTCGAGCCCACGGATCCGCAGGATCCGGTCGCGCCCGTCCCGGTTGCCGAGCCGGCAGCCGAGCGCGTAGCCCGAGTCCGTCGGGTAGGCGATCAGCTGGTCGTCGCGCAGCGCGTCGGCGATCTGGGTGAGCAGCCGGGGCTGGGGGTTGTCCGGATGAATGTCGACGAAGCGGGCCACTGGCCGATCCTAGGCCCCGCGCCACCTTGTCGATTCTGGGGACGGCCCCCGAGTGGCGATGCTTCACTTGTTGGGTGAGGGGGGCCCACATGAGCAAAGACGCGTCCACGCGCCCAGCAGAACAGATCGGGAGGCCTGCTGCCACCCTGCGCGCCGGGCTCGCCGCGGTGGTGGTGGCCCTGTTGGCGACGGCGCTCACAGCGGCCCCTGCGCACGCGGCCGCGCCCGCCGGTGAAGCATTCTCAGACCTGCCTGGCGCGGTGGACACCGACGCCGGGCGCTTCTCCGCCATCGACCTGGCCGTGCCGCAGGGCGTGACGCCGCGGGCAGTGGTCGGCCTGCTCACCATCGACTCCCCAGCCCAGGGGGCCAGCCTGCGGCTGACGGTCAACGGACGTCAGGCGTTGACTGTCCCGGCACTCGATCGGCAGCTGGTGCGGGTCCCGTTGAGCGCCGCCGACGTGCGTGCGGACCACACGATCGCCCTCGGAGTGCGGTACTCCCTCGTTGCCCGGACGGCGAGATGCAGCCCGCCCGTGACCAGCCACGCCTCACTGCACGACCTGCGGCTGGCCTACTCGGGCCGGGAACGACCGCCCACGAGTGTCGCGGGCTTCTTCGGCCCCGAGGTCTCGCGGATCATCGTGGTGGTGCCGCGCGCGGCCAACGACGACCAGCTCGGCGCCGCGCTGTCCGCGGTGGGAACCCTCAGCGGTCGCTACGACCTGCCCACCACACTCGAACTCGTCGCCGCAGGCAGTCCCCTGCCGAATGTGTCTGCGGGACTGCGGGTGGTGCGCATCGTCGCGGGCCCCGAGAAGGCGGTGGTGTCGGTCTCCAGCCCCGGCGGCGTGCCGACGCTGACCCTCGAGGGCACGGGGCCCGGACTCCCCGCCGCCGCTCGCGCCCTGGGCTCTGACGAGCTCGCGATGGCGACCAGCGCGTCCACCACGAGCCTCTCCCAGACCGCACCCGGCCGCGCAGCCGACGGCGGGCCCGTCTCGCTGCTGGACCTCGGGGCGCCACGGGTCGTGCTCAGCGGCTACGGACGCAGCTCGGCGTTCATCGGCATCAAGCAGGACCGATTCGGTGGCCCGATCTCATCGCTGCACCTGCACCTGCGCGGCACCCACACCGCTGTCCCCACCGGCAGCCAGGCCCAGCTGGACACCTACGTCAACGACTTCCTCGTCGACTCCCGTTCCCTCGGCCGGGAACCGCTCATCGACCTGGACGTGACGGTTCCCTCCTCACTGCTGCATGCCGACAACGGGCTCCAGCTGGTGCTGACGGCCGTCAGCTCCTGCACCGCCGGTGCCGATCGCCTGCCCATGGAGGTCGATCTCGACGGTGGGACCTCCACGATCGACGCCGAACGCGGACGCGGTGACCTCAACGCCCTGCAGCTCTTCCCGCAGGTCCTCGGGGGCGACCTGCCCGTCGCCCTGCGCCCCTCTGGCCCCGACCGAGTTCCGGCCGCCTCGCTCGCGGCCTCGCTCATCACGAGTCTCCAGCGTGCGGCCGCGGCACCCCTGGACATCCGGCTGGTCGATGTGACGGAACTGGTCTCCGGGCACCACTCCGGACTGCTGGTCGGCGCCGACTACTCCGACACGGTGAGTCTGCACGCACCCTTGCGCATCGCGGCCATGCGACTGCTGCAGGACCTCGGCACCCAGACCGAGACCCAGGTCGAGGTCCAGGAGCCCTTCGCCGTGCTGCAGGCGGCGGGACAGGGCGATCAGCACCTGATCCTGCTCGGCTCCTGGACGCCCGGCTCCGGCTACCCGTCGTACGTCACGCTGCTGAACCGGCTCGTCCAGCACACGGTGAGCGCGGGATGGGCCGCCGCGAGCGACGATCTGGTCCTGGCGACACCGGGCCGACCGGTCTTCTCGCTCGACCTGAAGTACATCGTCCCCCAGAAGAGCGCGGTCGACGAGCAGCGCTCGTTCGGCCTCTGGTTCGGGGTCGGCGCCGCCGTCCTACTCGTCGCCCTTCTCGGCCCGGTGCTGCTCAACAGCCGTCGGCGCCGTCGCATCCAGGAGCTGGTGTCGGCCCAGGAGGCCGCCGACAGTGACCCGAACAGGGACTGACGTGGGACGCGTCTGGCAGACCCTCGACTCAGCCCCGGTGGGACGTCGGGTGCCCGGCACGGTCCCGGTCTTCGTGCTGGGCTGCCTCGCCGGAGCCCTGGCCTCCGTCTACACCGTCAGGACGGGAACCAACCTCGACTACGGCGACGCCATGGCCCACCTGACCATCAGCCGACGCGTCTTCGACAGCAAGGTCCCCGGACTCGCTCAGCTCGGCACGGTCTGGCTCCCCGTCCCGCACCTCCTGCTCCTGCCCCTGGTCCAGAACCTGTGGCTGTTCCGCACCGGGATCGCCGGCTGCATCGTGGGCAGTCTCTGCCTGGGCGCCACCTCGGCCGCGCTCTACCGGGTGCTGGCCCGGCTCGGGGTGGACGGACTCGGTCGGATCGTCGGGCTCGCCGTCCTGATCGCGAACCCGAGCCTGCTCTACGTCAGCTCGACGGCGCTCACGGAGCCGGTGCTCCTCGCCAGCATCGGCTGCTGTGTGGCCGGACTCGCCGGCTGGGCCACCAGCACTCGTCGACTGAGCGGAGGGGAGCTCGCCGTCTTCGCCGGAATCCCCCTGGCGGCCGGAGTCATGACCCGCTACGAGGCCTGGCCGCTCGCGATCAGCGGAGCTGTGTTCGTCGCGGCCGTGTCCTGGCGTCGAGGAGACGTACCGCGGCGGGTGCTTGCCTACGTCGTGGCCTTCGTGGGGCCGACCCTGCTGGCCACCGCCTGGTGGCTGGCCTACAACCTGGCGACCTACGGCAACCCGCTGGAGTTCCTGAACGGGCAGTACTCCGCCTCCCAGTTCACGCGCGTCTTCCTCGAGACCGGGCAGCTGACCACCAAGGGCAACTTCGGTCTCTCCCTGCACGTCTACGGATGGGCGATGCTCGAGACGTCCGGCGCCGTGGTGATGGTGCTGGCGGCCGTCGGGCTGGTCGTCATGACCTGGCGCTGGGGTCTGCAGAACCGGGCACTTCTCGTCTGGCTGGGCGGCACCTCCAGCGCCTTCCTCGTCTTCGCCCTCACCACCGGACAGCACGTCCTGATCAACGACCGGTCCATGCCCACCGGGGCCTACAACAACCGCAACGCCCTGTCCGCCTCACCGTGGCTCGCGCTCCTCGAGGCCCTCCTGATCGGCGCCTGGCTGGGCCACCGACGGCTGCGCATGGCGGCGACGGTCGTCGTACTCCTGGCCCTGGCCGCGCAGAACCTGTGGTGGTTCCAAGCCCCCTACGACCGGATGGCGGTCCTCCAGGAGGGACACGACCAGCACGTGGCCTACGAGCCGATCAAGCAGGCCGCTCTCTGGCTGAACGACCACTACGACGGTGGCGGTCTCCTGATGGATCAGAGTCCCGACAAGTCGTCGGTGGCCCCCGTCCTCGGCCTGGAGCTCAACCAGGTCTACGTCCGCTCGGAGGACGGCTACTTCCTGGCGGCGCTGGCCGACCCCTACGACCACGTCCGCTGGGTCTTCATGCACACCAGCCAGCTCACCAACATTGCGACCCACAACAGCGGTGACCTGGTCACCGAGGCGCTGATGTTCGACCCGCAGTTCCATGCCGAGTACCAGCTGGTCTACGCGATCGACGACCTCGGCATCTATCGACGGATCGGGGACGCGTGATGAGCGGGACCCAGGTCGATGTCGTCCCGGCCACTCCCGAGTCCCAGCCCGACAACGGCCAGGTGCTGATCGACGACGGACTGGTCTCGGCCTCCGACGTGACCGCGGCACGGCGTCGACGCAAGCTCGAGGGCGGCACCCTGGAGCACCATCTACTCACGGCCGGGGCACTCACCCTCCTCCAGCTCTACGACACGCTGGGACGGGTGTGGGACGCACCTCGGGTTGATCTGATCCAGGAACCGCCGGATCCCGCACTGCTCGAGAAGATGAGCTACCAGGCGTGCCTGCGCGAGGGCTGGACGCCCTGGCGCCACCATCAGAACGGCGTGACCGTGGCCACGACCGTGCCACCCGACGACGCCATGCGCCGGCTCATCGTCGAGCTCTACGGGGTCGAGCGGGTCGACTTCCGCGCCACGACTCCCTGGGACCTGTGGCATGCGATGGAGTTCGGTCACCGCGACCGCATGCTCTTCCAGTCCCAGGACTGGCTGGCCACCGCTCGCCCGGGGGCATCGGCCCGGTCCGGCCTGGCCCGCTGGCAGCAGCTGGCCCCACTGGGGCTGCTGGCGGTCGCGGGCGTGAGCCTGGTGATCTCCCCCATGGGGGCGCTGATCTTGCTGATGGCGGCGGCGAACACCGTCTTCCTGCTCTCGATCCTGTTCAAGACGCTGGCCTCGATCATCGTGCCCCTGCGGCTCTGGCGAGCCACCGGAGACCAGCTGGTCGAGCTCAGGGAGCGGCAGCACCGCGGGCTCACGCCCATCTGGCGGGAGCGCACGGCCGACATCGACCTTCCCGTGTACTCGATCCTGATCCCGGTCTACCGCGAGGCGAACGTGCTGGGGCAGATCATGGACAACATGCAGGCGCTGGACTACCCCAAGTCCAAGCTCGACGTCATGGTGCTGCTCGAGGCGGACGACGTGGAGACGATCGCCGTCGCCCGACAGCTGCGGTTGCCCGGCTACGTCCGGCTGATCGTCGTACCTCCCGGACACCCACAGACCAAGCCACGGGCCTGCAACTACGGGCTCGCGTTCGCCCGTGGCCGGTACGTCGTGATCTTCGACGCCGAGGACCGTCCCGAGCCACAGCAGCTGCGCAAGGCCGCGGCGGCGTTCGAGCGGGACTCGCTCATGCGCCGTCACCACCTGACCAACAAGCGTCCGCTGGCGGTCGTGCAGGCCTCACTGCACTACTACAACGCCGACTACAACGTGCTCACGCGGATGTTCGCGATCGAGTACGCCCACTGGTTCGAGGCGATGCTTCCGGGGATGGACGAGGCGAGCCTGCCGCTGCCGCTCGGTGGCACCTCCAACCACTTCGACACCGAGATCCTGCGCGCCATGGGCGCCTGGGATCCCTACAACGTCACCGAGGACGCCGACGCCGGTCTGCGCGCCAGCCTGATGGGCTACCGGGTGGCGATCATCAACTCCTCGACGGGTGAGGAGGCCTGCGCGGAGGTCGGCGCCTGGCTGCGCCAACGCACCCGCTGGATCAAGGGCTACATGCTGACGGCCGCGGTCAACTCGCGACGCCCGCTGCGCTTCGCCCGCGACAGCGGCGCCCGCGGGGTCGTCGGGCTGCTGGGGCTCATCGCCGCCACCCCGATCGCCTTCCTGAGCTACCCCGTGGCGCTCGCGCTCACCGTCACGACCTACATCGGGATCCACCTGATCTCGGAGTTCCTGCCGCCGTGGCTGGTGGCGATCAACGTCTTCACGTTCCTGTTCGGCAACAGCCTGATGATCGTGTCGGCGGGGGTGGCCGCGACCAGGCGCTACACCTGGCGGATCGGGATCTTCGCCATCTTCAGCCCGGCGTACTGGCTCCTGCACAGCATCGCTGCGTGGCGCGCGCTCTACCAGGTTCTGCGCGACCCGCACCGGTGGGAGAAGACACCACACGGCCTGAGCGACGGGTACGAGAGCGAGGCGCACCTGTGAGCCCCGCCCGCGAGGCTCTCAGGATCGTCCCGCGGCCTTGAGGTCGCGGCGCAGCTCCTTGGGCAGCGAGAAGATCAGCGACTCCTCCGCGCTGTGCACGGCCCGGGCCGCGGGGTAGCCGCGCTCGCGCAAGAACGCCAGCACGCCGTCCACGAGGCTCTCCGGCACGCTGGCACCGGAGGTGACGCTCACGGTCCGCACGCCGTCGAGCCAGGCCTCGTCGATCTCCGAGGCGTCGTCGACGCGGTACGCCGCGTGCGCGCCCGCCTCGAGCGCGACCTCGACCAGCCGCACCGAGTTGGAGGAGTTGCCCGAGCCGACCACGATCACCAGATCGGTGTCCGGGGAGATCTCCTTGACCGCGAGCTGGCGGTTCTGGGTGGCGTAGCAGATGTCGTCACTGGGCGGGTCGAGCAGCAGCGGGAACCGCTCCCGGATCGCGTGGACGGTGGCCATCGTCTCGTCGACCGACAGCGTCGTCTGGGAGAGCCACGCGACCTTGGCCGGGTCGCGCACGACGATGCCGGCGACGTCGTCGGGGCTCTGCACGAGCTGAATGTGCTCGGGGGCCTCGCCTGCGGTGCCCTCGACCTCCTCGTGACCGGCGTGGCCGATGAGCAGGATGTCGTAGTCGTCGTCGGCGAACCGCTTCGCCTCATGGTGGACCTTGGTCACCAGCGGGCAGGTCGCGTCGATCGTCTTCAGCCCGCGCTCACCGGCCTCGCGGTGAACCTCCGGGGAGACCCCGTGAGCGGAGAAGACGACGGTCTGGCCGGGCGGAACCTCGTCGAGCTCCTCCACGAAGATCGCACCGCGCGACTCCAGGTCGGCCACGACGTGCTTGTTGTGCACGATCTGCTTGCGGACGTAGACGGGCGAGCCGTAGAGGTCCAGCGCCTTCTCGACGGTCACGACGGCGCGGTCGACACCGGCGCAGTAGCCGCGCGGCGCCGCCAGCAGGACGGCTTTCTCGGCCTCCGCCGGCGAGAGGATCTGCGGGGTGCCCAGGTCGGTGCTCATGCGGCCCAGTCTAGGTGCGTCGGTGCTGTGCCCTAATCTCGCGGCCATGGCCCTGGAGACCTCACCGCTTGCACCGGCGCCGGTGCGCCAGATCGCGCTCGCGATCTCGGGGTGGATCGAGCGCCTCGGCGCGGTCTGGGTCGAGGGGCAGATCGCCCAGGTCAGTCGTCGCCCCGGCGTCAACACGGTCTTCATGACCCTGCGCGACACGGTCGCGGACATCTCGGTGCCCGTCACCTGCTCGCGGACCCTCTTCGACGGCCTGAACCCGCCCCTGGTCGAGGGCGCCAGTGTGGTGCTGCACGCCCGCCCGTCGTACTACGCCAACCGGGGCACGATGTCCCTCTACGCCCGCGAGATCCGGATGGTGGGCCTCGGCGAACTGCTCGCCCGGCTCGAGCGCCGGCGCCAACTGCTGGCCGCCGAGGGGCTCTTCGCGCTCGAGCTCAAGCGCACCTTGCCGTTCCTGCCCGGACGTGTCGGACTGGTGACCGCCCCCGGCTCCGCGGCCGAGCGCGACGTCCTCGAGAACGCCCGCCGCCGCTGGCCCGGCGTGGAGTTCGAGGTTGCGTACGCCGCCATGCAGGGCACCCGCTCCGCGGCCGAGGTGATGGAAGCGCTCGACCGGCTCGATCGCAATCCGGCCGTCGACGTCATCGTGATCGCCCGCGGGGGCGGCTCCGTCGAAGACCTGTTGCCGTTCTCCGACGAGGCCTTGATCCGGGCCGTCCACAAGGTCACGACTCCGGTGGTGTCCGCGATCGGGCACGAACCCGACTCGCCACTGCTGGACCTGGTGGCCGACATCCGTGCCTCCACGCCCACCGACGCCGCCAAGCTCATCGTGCCCGACATGGCCGAGGAGGCCTCCGGCGTGAC
>JBKJLD010000059.1:0-10940 GCA_046597165.1 Nocardioides sp. | reverse complement strand
TGTGATGTCCAGCCAGGTTGTCCAACCTGGTGATGGGTGCCGCCTTCCCGATAGCCGAGTGGGGCCGGTGGTGGTTGTACTCGTGGATCCATGCTGGCAGAGCGGCGAGCCTGGCTGTTTCGGAGTTGTAGAACTTCTTGAACGCCCAGCCCTCGGCCAGGGTGCGGTGGAATCTCTCGATCTTGCCGTTGGTCTGCGGTCGGTAGGGGCGGGTCCGCTTGGGTGTGATGCCGAGCTCGGTGCAGGTGTCGCGCCACAGATGGGACTTGTAGGCGCCGCCGTTGTCGGACAGGACTCGGTGCACGGTGACGCCGCGCACTGCGAACCAGGCCACGGCGTTGCGCAGGACGGCTGCGGCGGTCTCCTTGGTCTCGTCGTCGTGGGCCTCGACGTAGGCGACCCGGGAGTGGTCGTCGATGACGGTGTGCAAGTAGCAGGTCCCGACCAGTGGCTGGTGGTACTTGCTCTTGGGTGCGCCGGTGCGAGCGACGGTCGTGGCGCGGTTCCTGAGCCCTTGTTGGCGGCCGACGTAGCGCCAGCCGCCGCCGTCGGGGACTCTGCCGAGCTTTTTGACGTCGACGTGGATCAGGTCCCCGGGGCGTTCGTGCTCGTAGCGTCGGATCGGCTCACCGGTGGCCCGGTCCACGTGGGTGAGTCGGTTGAGCCGGCACCGGACCAGGACCGCGTGCACGGTCGAGGCCTGCATCCCGAGCCGGTCGCCGATCTGGACCGGGCCCAGGCGCTGCTTCCAGCGCAGGTGCACGATCTTGCGGACCACCGGGGCCGGGGTCCGGTTCGGTTGGAGGTGGGGCCGCGAGGACCGGTCGCTCATCCCGGCCGGTCCCTCGGCGGCGTAGCGATCGGCCCACTTCTTCGCGGTCTTCCAAGACACGTCGTAGCGCTCGGCGGCCCGAGCTGGCGGCCAGCCGGCATCGACGATCAGGCGAGCCAACTTCAGCCGCGCCCGCGGGGTAAGGGCAGCGTTGGCATGGGTAGCGTGGGACATGAAGGCCTCCGGTTGGTGAAGCGGTTCTTAGACAGCTCCACTCCACAACCGGGGGCCTTCACCCGTCCACGACATCAGATCGTGTCGTCACACCTTCTCGACCAACGTGCCTGGTCATCACACCTAGCCGCGGCCGGGGACAACCCCGACTCGGCGCAACGACCTCAGCTGTCGGTGTGAGTCGAGAAGACCGGCGTCCCGCCCTGGCACCGGGCCTGGACCTCGGTCTCGCGTCCTTCGTCACCCTGCCCGCGAAAGTTCACGTGGACCTGCTCGGGGCCACGGTCCTCGACCACGACGCGGAAACCGGAGTCGGCCTGGGCGGCGTCGAGGGAGATCGACCGCCCGTGGCAGACGGCAGCCACGAAGCCTCCCGGCCCCTGCCAGGTACGGCGCTGGGCGGACGGCTGGGCGGACGGCTGGCTCGTGGGATGGGTGGTCGGCTGGCCGGCCGACGAGGTGACGGGCGTCGGCACGATCGGCGTGATGACGGGAGCCGGCGCGGAGCTCGCGGTCGTCGGCGCCGAGGATGCGCTGCGCGTCGGGTGCGGCCGCCGGGTGAGCCGCACCCCCGGCTGCGTCGCCGGAACGGTCGACACGGCACCAGCCGTGCGCAGGACACCGGGATCGGCAGTCGTGAGGTCCTCCCCGACCCGGGAGATGACCGTCCACACGAGGGTGGAGCCGACCGCGATCACCGCCACCCAGGCGATGAAAGCCACCAGCACGGTGCGTCGAGTGCTCACCCGGCCATCCTCTCAGGCGAGGGCAGCGCCCGGCCCGACCCGCTCGGGCGTAGCGTTCCAACATGGCGAGCATCCTGGTGGTCGAGGACGACGACGCGATCCGCGACGCGATCCGTCGGGGGCTGACCGAGCGGGGTCACGCGGTGGCCACCGCCGCTACCGGGCTCGCCGGGCTCGAGCACGTGCTGGGCGAGTCCCCCGACGTGGTGCTGCTCGACCTGGGGCTGCCGGACGTGAACGGGCTGACCCTGATCTCGATGATCCGGGCCGCGAGCGACGTACCCATCATCGTGATCACAGCCCAGGACGACGACCCGACCACGGTCAAGGCACTCGACAGCGGCGCGGACGACTACGTCGTGAAGCCGTTCGGCACCGACCACGTGGCGGCCCGGATCCGGGCGGTGCTGCGTCGGGGCGGTCAGGCCCAGAGCGTCGAGCCGCTGCGGGTCGGAGAGCTGGTGATCGACGAGGGCTCGCGCACCGCCACGCTGGCCGGCCGCCCCCTCGAGCTGGCCAGGCGCGAGTTCGACCTGCTGCTGGCCCTGGCCAGCCGGCAGGGACGCGTCGTCACCAAGCGGGAGCTGCTCGCCGAGGTCTGGCAGCAGACCTATGGCGGCGGGGACCGCACGGTCGACGTGCACCTGTCCTGGCTGCGCCGCAAGCTCGGGGAGACTGCGGCCGAGCCCCGCTACCTGATCAGTGTGCGGGGCGTCGGCGTCCGCCTGGTCGATCCCGGACCGCGCTGATGCGTCGCCGGATCTCATGGCTGGTCGTCGCCACGACGTCGACGGTCGTCGTCTCGTTCGTCATCCCGCTGTGTCTGCTGGTGCGCACGCTGGCCGAGGACCGGGCCATGGCCGGCGCCGACCAGGAGGCCCGCAACGTGGCGATCCTGGTCGCCGGCCTGCACGGCGACCCGCAGCTGGCCCAGCTGGTCGCAGACCTCGACCAGCGGGGTGCGCCCACCACGACCGTGCTGACCTCCGAGGGGAAGGTGCTGGGCTCCGACCCGCGGATGGCCAGCGACCCGGAGGTCCTCCGGGCCGCGGCGGGCGAGGGCTTCCAGGTCGTCGACGACCGCGGCGGACGGGTCCTGCTGCCGGTGGTGGTGAGGGACGGCACCGCCGTGGTTCGCAGCAGCGTCTCGCCGGCCGACCTGGACCGCGGCGTCACCCGGGCCTGGGCGGGGATCGTGGGGCTCGGCCTGACGCTCCTGCTGCTCGCCCTGCTGGTCGCGGCGAGCCTCGGGCGCCGGGTGAGCGCGCCGCTGCGCCGGGTTGCCGGCGTCGCGCACGAGCTGCGTGCCGGAGACCTGGCGGCCCGGGCCGAGGTCACCGGCACCGAGGAGACCCAGGAGCTGGCGCGGGCGCTCAACGGGCTGGCCGAGCGCACCGTGGAGCTGCTGGCCGCCGAGCGCGCCGCGGTCGGCGACCTCTCCCACCGGCTGCGCACCCCCGTCACGGCGCTGCGCCTCGATGCGGAAGGCGTCCGGGACCCCCAGCTGGCGCAGCGGCTCCAGGACCACATCCTGGTGCTGCAGCGCTCCATCGACGCGATCGTCAAGGAGGCCCGGCGCCCGGTCCGCACGGACCTCGCCGCGGTCAGCGACGCCGTCGCCACGGTCCGCAACCGGGTGACCTTCTGGTCGGCCCTGGCCGAGGACCAGGGACGCCCGATGACGGTCTCGCTGCCCGGCCCCGAGCCCGGGGAGGCGGTCCGGGTCGCGATCGCTGGGGACGACCTCGCCGACCTGGTCGACGTGCTCATCGACAACGTCTTCGCGCACACGGCCGACGGGACCCCCTTCGGGGTCAGCCTGGCGGTGCGGGCAGACCGGGCGGTGCTGGTGGTGGCCGACCGCGGGGCCGACGGACCGGCCGTCGGACCAGCCGTCGGGCCGGCCGAGCCTCAGGTGGGGCACACCGGGCTGGGCCTGGACATCGCGCGTCGTACGGCGACCGGATGCGGCGGGGCCCTGCGGATCGGGCCCGGCCCGGCCGGCGGGACCCGGGTCGAGGTCGAGCTGCCGCTCGTCGACGGCTGACTCAGTCGTCGCCACCGCCGTGCTCACCACCGTCGTCGCCCCCGTCGTCCCCGGGCTCGTTCCCGGAGTGCTCACCGGAGGGCTGAGTGGTGTGGTCGTTGCCGTCGTCGCCGTGACCAGAGGTGGTGGAGGGCGCGTGCGCGGCAGGGGCGTGGCGCACGCCCGAGGCGTGCGCGGCGACCGGCACGACCGGAGCGGCCGGGGCCGGGGGCGCGGCGAGCACCACGGTGCGCACGACCTCGGTCACGCAGGCCGGGCCGCGACGGACCGCCGGTGGCTTGCAGGGCGCCCACCGGAAGTGGGTGGCCTTGCGGATCGGGGCCGGCGCGGCGGCGCGGGCCGGCTCGACGCGCGGCACGGCCACGGCGACGGCGCGGGTGGACTCGACGGGAGCGCTGGCCATCCGGTAGGCGGCGGCGCCGCCACCGAGTCCGACGGCGAGGACGGTGGCGGTCAGGAGTGCGGTGATCGGTCTCATGGGGCGATGCTGCGCCGGACCGCGATATGCGCGCCTCGCGGGAACCTCAAGTCCGAGTCAAGAGCTGGCATGACCCGGACTTAACCGAGCGATGAGGCCGGCTTGCGTCCGGTGGGGCCACTGTCTGGCCATGACCTACACAGCAACCACCCGCGACCGGTTCCGGATCGGCGTCACCGCAGTCTCCGGACTCACGACCGTCGGTGCCCTGTCCGTCTCCGGCTGGCTGGCCGGCTCCGTGGCTCGAGACTTCGAGTCCCAGCAGGCGAGCGCCAGCGCCGAGACCGCCCAGCAGACCGCCCAGCAGCAGGCCCAGCAGCGCGCCGACCGGCGCGCGTGGCGCCAGAGCACGCGAGCCGAGGCGGCTGCGGCCCGCGCCGCCCGCGCCCCCGTCCACGTGGCGCTGCGCTCCCGACCGGCGCGCACCCACGTGACCGTGCGCTACGTGCAGGAAGCGCCCGCCGCGGCACCCGGCGCCGGCGGCCAGGTGACGTCGTACGCCGCGCCGCCCGCGGCCGCCCCCGCCGCTGCGCACCACTCGTCCCCCGCTCCTCCGGTGCACCATTCGCCGCCGCCTCCGCCGCCCCCGGCGCCGGCCCCGAGCAGCGGGTCCTGAGCGCCATGAGCTCCACGTCGTTCTCGGCACTGGGGACCTACGTCTTCCTCGCCACCCGTCGGGCGGGCGACCTGCCCCGCGCCCGCCGACTGGCCGAGCAGGTCCTGGCCGACATCGACCGGACCTGCAGCCGGTTCCGTCCCGACTCCGACCTCTCCCGGGCCAACGCGGGTGCGGGCGAGTGGACCGACGTGGACCCGCTGCTGGTGGCGGCCGTGGCGGTCGCGCTCACCGCCGCCGAGCAGACCGACGGGCTGGTCACGCCGCTGCTCGGTCGACGCCTCGTCCAGCTGGGCTACGACCGCGACCACGGACTGCTCCTCGAACGGTCCGACGAGGCACTCGCCCTCTCCGGGGTCCTGGCCGGCGACCCGCCCGACCCGGCGGCCTGGCAGCGGCTCCGACTCGGCGACGGAGCGATCCGGGTGCCCCGCGGCACCGCCCTCGACCTCGGGGCGACCGGCAAGGCGTGGGCCGCCGACGTCATTGCCGCCGCCTTCGCCGCCGAGCTCACCGGCTCCGCGCTGGTCAGCCTCGGGGGCGACCTGGCGGTGGCGGCTCCGGACGGGGATCCGTGGCCGGTGGCCATCTCGACCCGGCCCGGTGAGCCCGCGGAAACCACGGTCGCGATCGACAGCGGCGCACTGGCCACCTCGAGCCCGCAGGTGCGTCGGTGGGCCCGGCTCGGCGTACACCTGCACCACCTGCTCGATCCCCGCACCGGGTTCCCCGCCCCCACGACCTGGCGCACCGTGACCGCCACCGGACCGACCTGCACGGCGGCCAACACGGCCACCACCACGGCCGTCGTCCTCGGCGCGGAAGGCCCGGCCTGGCTGGCCGAGCACGGCGTCACGGCCCGGCTGGTCACCGCCGACGGCCGGGTCGTCACCACCGGCGAGTGGCCCGACGAGGGCCCCGACCACCGGAGAAGCGCATGATGGACGGCCCGTTCCTCTGGTACCTCAACCGCAGCACCGGCTTCGTGATCCTGGGCCTCTTCACCCTGACCACGGTCCTGGGGGTCCTCGCCACCCGCGGCCGAGCGGGCGGCGTCCTGCCCCGGTTCGTCACCCAGGCCTTCCACCGCAACCTGGCCCTGCTCTCGGTCACCCTGCTGGGCGTCCACGTCGGCACCGCGGTCCTCGACACCTATGTCGACATCCGGTGGTGGCAGGCGTTCGTGCCGTACGTCGGGTCGACCTACCAGCCGCTCTGGCTCGGTCTGGGCACTCTCGCCCTCGATCTTGTGCTGGTCGTGAGCCTGACCAGTGCGCTTCGGGCGCATATGCGCCATCGCAGCTGGCGCGCAGTCCACCTGCTCGCCTACCTCGGGTGGGCGGCAGCGGTGGCCCACGGGGCCGGGATCGGCACCGACGTCCGCGCCGGCACCGCGTGGGCCGTCGACATCACCGTGGGCTGCGTCGCCGTCGTGGCCACGGCTGCGCTCTACCGGCTGGCGGGCCTGGCCGTCGGTCGCCGCCGCGCGCTGGTGCGGTCGTCATGACCGGCTCTCCGGTCCCCGTGGCCCAGGATCCCAGGGTCCTGAGCGGCCCCGCGCTGCTCGCGGGACTCGCCACCGGGCCCGGGCTGCGCGCCCACCGCGACTGGTTCGGCGAGCTGCCGCGGGTCACCGTCGACGAACTGGCCGCCGCCACCGAACGGGTCCGGCTGCGGGGCCGGGGCGGCGCCGCCTTCCCCTTCTGCGTCAAGCTGCGGGCCGCGACCGCGGGACGCCGCCCCCTGGTCGTGGTCAACCTCAGCGAGGGCGAGCCGGCCAGCGCCAAGGACGGTGCGCTCGCCCTGACCCGACCCCACCTGGTGCTCGACGGCGCCGTGGCCACCGCCCAGGCCCTGCGCGCTCGGGAGATCCATCTGGTCGTGCCCGGCGAGCGGCCCCGGGTGACCGCCGCCATCCGGGCCGCCGTCGCCGAGCGCCGCGACCGGGTGCAGTTCACGGTGCACACGGCCGACGACCGGTTCGTCGGCGGGCAGGCCCGCGCGGTCCTCGAGCTGATGGCCGGTCGGCCCAACCTGCCGGTGACCGCGTGGGCTCCCGAGGCCGTCACCGGGCACCGCGGCCGCCCGACCCTGCTGTCCAACGCCGAAACCTGGGCCCAGATCGGCTTGCTGGTCCTCACGGGCGAGGCGGCGTACGCCGGACCCGGCACCGCTGCAGAGCCGGGGACCACCCTGCTCACCCTGTCCGGTCCGCGGCCCCGCGTGGTCGAGGCGGCGTACGGCACCGCGCTGCGCGAGGTGCTCCCCGAGGACTGGTCGGGGCGACCGCTGTTGCTGGGCGGCTTCCACGGCTCCTGGCTCACCGACGAGGCGGTGGCGACCGCCCGGGTCTCGGTCGACGAGCTGGCCGGCCTCGGCACGCCGCTCGGGGCCGGCGTCCTCATCGCTCCCCAGGAGTGCCCGGTGCGCTTGACCCAGCGGGTGGTGGAGTACCTCGCCGGGCAGAGCGCCCGACGGTGCGGGCCGTGCCTCAACGGACTCCCGGCCCTGGCCAGCGCGCTGGGCCGGGTTGCCGACGGCACGGGCGGCACCGACCGGGTCGAGGAGCTTGCCCGGCTGGTCGCCGGCCGGGGCGCCTGCGCGCACCCCGACGGCACGGTGCGGCTGGTCAGGTCGCTGCTCGCCACCTTCGGGCAGGAGGTGGCAGACCACGGCGTCGGCCGCTGCGGGAGTCGCTGGGCGGTCCAATCGGCCGGGCTCTCCCGATGAACCGCGAGCTGCGCGTCGACTGGCCCGCCTGCACCGGCCGCGGGCTGTGCCACGAGGTGCTGCCAGAGCTGATCGACCTCGACGAGTGGGGCTTCCCGATCGTCACCGGCCCGGTCACCGAGGAGCTGCTCACCGCGGCGCGGGAGGCGGCCCGCACCTGTCCGCAGCTGGCCCTGCGGTTGACGACGGCGCGCCCCGCTCGAGGGGCTCGGTAGCCGCGTCGGGTCAGAGGGCGTCGGCCACCAGGTCCCCGAAGGCCCGGTGGCCCGCCGGCGTGAGGTGCAGGCCGTCGTCGAGGTAGCGCAGCGCCAGCCCCGAGGTTCGGACGTAGCCGAATCCGGCCCGCTCCGCGAGCCTCGCCAGCAGGGCGTCGACCCGGGGCACGGCGCCGGCCCGGGAGGGAGCGGTGGGCGGCCCGACCACGAGCACCCGCAGACCGGCGAGCTCGCCGGCCAGTCGGTCGAAGCCGGCACGGATCGCGGCGGCCGGCTGGTCGTAGTCGTTGAGTCCACCCTCGACCACCACCAGGTCGTCGCCACCCCGCAGGGAAGCTGGGGCCCGCTCGGCGAAGGAGACGCCGACGCAGTCGCCGGCTTCGGCGCTGAACCCGGAGCCGGAGAAAGCCCCCACCTGCACCCGCCCGGGCAGCCGGGACGGCCAGCCGGTGGCCGGCCGGTCGAGCCCGAAGCCGGCGGCGTAGGAGTCCCCGATAACGAAAACGCGGGCACCCGAGCCGGTGACCTCGGCGGCGCGGGCGAGCGAGTCGGCGTGGAAGCGGTCGCAGTGCGAGAGCTCCGCACCACCGGCGCGGGTGGCATGCACCGTCAGGGCGGAGGCGACGAGCAACCCGACCAGGACCAGCAGCACCGACGCGCGGCTGCGCCACGACCCGAGCGGGAACGGTCCCGCGACCTCCCGGAGGACCACCCGAACATCATCGGTCATCCGCGGCCGGCGCGGACCCGAACCTCACGATCCCGCTCAGGAGACGGCGTACGCCTCGAGCTCGCCGGCGAGGTCCTCGTGGGCGCGGCCGACGACCAGGGTGCCGTCACCGGTGTGCTCCATCGAGGTGATCTCGCCCTGCTGGTGGATCCGGTTGACCAGGTCGCCCCGGTCGTAGGGCAGCAGCGCCCGGAACGCGACGTCGGGCCGCGGCAGCTCGCGCTCGACCAGGGCCAGCGCCTCGGCGATGCCCTCGCCGGTCTTCGCCGAGACGACCACCGAGTGCGGCTCGTGCTGGCGCAGGCGGGCCAGCACCATCGGGTCAGCCGCGTCGGCCTTGTTGATGAACACGATCTCGGGGACCTGGCCGGCCCCGATCTCGGCGAAGACCTCGCGCACGGCGCTGAGCTGGCCCTCGGGGTCGGGGTGCGAGCCGTCGACCACGTGCAGGATCAGGTCGGAGTCGGCGACCTCCTCCAGGGTCGAGCGGAACGCCTCGACCAGCTGGTGGGGCAGGTGCCGCACGAACCCGACGGTGTCGCTCATGGTGTAGATCCGGCCGTCGGCCGTGGTGGTCTTGCGGGTGGTCGGGTCGAGAGTCGCGAAGAGCGAGTCGTCGACCAGGACCCCCGCATCGGTGAGCCGGTTGAGCAGCGAGGACTTGCCGGCGTTGGTGTAGCCCGCGATCGACACCGAGGGGATCGCGTGCCGCTTGCGGTCCTGGCGCTTGGTGTCGCGGGTCCCCTTCATCTCCTTGAGCTCGCGGCGCAGCTTGGCGATCTTGGTGTTGATCCGGCGCCGGTCGGTCTCGATCTTGGTCTCACCGGGGCCACGGCCACCGATGCCGGCACCCGCCGCGACCCGGCCACCGGCCTGGCGCGACAGGTTGCCACCCCAGCCGCGCAGCCGCTGTTTCATGTAGTTGAGCTGGGCCAGCTCGGTCTGGGCCTGCGCCTCGCCGGAGCGGGCGTGCTGGGCGAAGATGTCGAGGATCAGCGCGGTCCGGTCGACGACCTTGACCTTGAGCCGGTCCTCGAGGTTGCGCAGCTGGCTGGGCGCGAGCTCGCCGTCGCAGATGACGGTGTCGGCTCCGGTCGCCTGCACGATCTCGCGGATCCCGTCGACCTTGCCGCGACCGACGTACGTCGCGGGGTCGGGGGTCTGGCGGCGCTGGTAGATCGCCTCGAGCACCTCGGAGCCAGCGGTCTCGGCGAGCAGCGCCAGCTCGGCCATGGAGTTCTCGGCGTCCTGGACGGTGCCGCCGGTCCAGACGCCGACCAGGACCACCCGCTCGAGGCGGAGCTGGCGGTACTCGACCTCGGAGATGTCCTCGAGCTCGGTGGAAAGGCTGGCGACCCGGCGGAGCTGGTGGCGCTCGGCCAGGTCCATCGCCCCGGCCGTGGGGGCGCGGTCCTCGGGATCGGGCTCGTGGGCATACCCGCTGTCGGCCTCCCAGTCATCGGTGGCGTCGAGCTCGTCGTCGAGGTTGAAGTCGTGTGCGTTCGTCATGTGCCCTCCACTGTAGGTCGAGCCTTCGACAGACGCGAAGGCTTATCGGGGGCTTACGGTGGCGGGGTGGACCCTGCAGTCGTCACCGTCTCCCCCGAGGGGCGCGAGCTGAGCTCGCTGCTCCCGGACTCCGGGCGCCTGCTCCTCGGCATCACCGGGGCTCCAGGGGCCGGCAAGTCCACGCTCGCGGCGTACCTCGCCCGGACGTACGGCGCGGTCGTGGTGCCGATGGACGGCTTCCACCTGGCCGACGCGGAGCTGGCGCGGCGCGGCATCCTGGACCGCAAGGGGGCGCCCGAGTCGTTCGACGGCTGGGGCTACGCCGCACTGCTCGAGCGGCTGCACTCCCGCGACGACCACGTGGTGATGGCGCCGAGCTTCGAGCGGGGCCTGGAGCAGCCCATCGCCGGGGCGATCCCGGTCGGCCCGGACGTGGGCCTCGTCATCACGAGGGCAACTACCTGCTGCTCGACGACGGGCCCTGGCGTGAGGTGCGACGCCGGCTCGACACGGTCTGGCACGTGCTCACCGACGAGGCCCTGCGGGTCGAACGGCTGGTCGCCCGACACGTGCTGTTCGGCAAGCAGCAGGCCACCGCCCGCGCGTGGGTCGAGCGCGTCGACCAGCCCAACGCCGTACTCGTCGAGCAGGCGCGGGTCCGCGCCGACCTGGTCCTCGACCTGACCCGGTGGCGCGGCTGACCCCCAGGAGCTGCTACTTCGGGGGCATCCGGATGCCGCCGTCGACGCGGATCGTCTCGGCGTTCATGTAGGAGTTGGTCAGGCACTCGATGACCATGCTGGCCAGCTCGTCGGGGACACCGAGCCGCTTCGGGAACAGCACGCTCTCGCCGAGTTTGTCCT
>JBKJLD010000020.1:0-4274 GCA_046597165.1 Nocardioides sp. | reverse complement strand
GACGACGATGCGCTTGCCGCGGATCATGTGCTCCAGGGCATTCAGCTTGAGCCGGATGCCGAGCTGACGCAGGGTCTGGCTGGGCTGGATGAAGGTGCGCCCGACGTAGGCGTTCTTCACGAAGCCCTGACCGAAGGGGATCCCGCTCTCCTCGGCGTAGCCGGCCGCGGCCGGCGTGCCGGACTCCGGCACGGGAATCACCAGATCGGCTTCGACCGGGAACTCCCGGGCCAGCTGGCGGCCCATCTCGACGCGGGACTTGTGGACGCTGCGCCCGGCGATGGTGGCGTCCGGGCGCGCGAGGTAGACGTACTCGAAGACGCATCCCTTGGGCTCGGGCGCCGCGAAGGTGTGGGACCGCAGGCCGTTCTCGTCGATGACGATCATCTCGCCGGGCTCGACCTCGCGGACGACGCTGGCACCGATGGTCGCCAGGGCGGCATCCTCGCTGGCGACGACCCAGCCCCGGTCCAGGCGACCCAGCACGAGCGGCCGGATCCCCTGCGGGTCGCGCGCGGCGTACAGAGTGTTCTCGTTCATCCACACGAACGAGAAGGCACCCTTCAGCTGGGGCAGCACCTCGAGCGCGCGCTGCTCCAGCGACGTGTCGGGGTGGTGGGCCAGCAGCGCCGTCACCAGGGACGTGTCGTTGGTCGACGCCTCCTGGTTCTTGGCGTGCAGGTCCAGCTCGTCGGGCGGTCCGGGGAGGTCCGAGACCATCCGCGCCAGATCGTGGGTGTTGATCAGGTTGCCGTTGTGGCCCAGCGCGATCGAGCCGTCGGCAGTGGGACGGAAGGTCGGCTGCGCGTTGCCCCACGTGCTGGCCCCGGTGGTCGAGTAGCGCGCGTGGCCGATTGCCAGGTGGCCCTTGAGGGAGTTGAGCGTGGTCTCGTCGAAGACCTGCGAGACCAGCCCCATGTCCTTGTAGACCAGGATCTGGCGGCCGTTGCTCACCGCGATGCCGGCCGACTCCTGGCCGCGGTGCTGCAACGCGTAGAGGCCGAAGTAGGTGAGCTTGGCGACGTCCTCGCCGGGGGCCCACACCCCGAAGACCCCACAGGCGTCCTGGGGTCCCTGGTCGTGCGGGTCGAGGGCCGCTGTGAGCCGGCCGTCGCCGCCCTTGCGCGCGCTGCTGGGGTGAGGCACGGGCCGAGTCTAGGGCCGGGACGGGCGCACCTCCATTCGTCAGCCCCCTCGGAGATACCCGAAGGCTCATGCGAGCCGGGTCCATGGCACGTAACATGACCTACATCACCCACGGATGAGGACGCATGTCTCGGACCACTGTCGATACACCGCCCCACCGGCGCTTGGCACCCGCGCCCTGGTCCGACCCCTCACGCGAGGCCCTGGAGCTGATCGCGGAGGGCGTCACCCAGCTCGCGGGCTTCGGCATCGCCGCCATCAGCGTGGTTCGTGACGACGGGAAGCTCGAGGTGATGGCGGTCGCGGGCAGCGAGGAGGCGCGCGTCCAGCTCGAGGGCCGGCGGACCCCCGTCGACAAGCTGCTCGTCGAGATCGAGAAGGCGGACGAGTGGGGCCTGCTGAGATTCGTCCCTCACGAGCGGATCGACCTGGGCGTCGAGGCCTGGGGCTGGGTTCCCGACATGGAGCCGCTCGAGGGCGACGACGCCTGGCACCCCATGGACCTGCTCGTCGCCCTGCTCCGCGACGACGACGGGGTACTGCGCGGCACGATGTCGATGGATCTCCCGATCGACGGGCGTCGCCCTGGCCTGGGGCAGCGCAGGGTGCTGCAGCAGTACGCCGAGCAGGCCGGCCGGGCCATCATCACCGCCCTCGAGCGGGAGCAGCTGGCCCAGCAGGTCCGGCTGGCTGATGCTGCCCGCACGATCGTGCGCAACGCCAGCGCGCAGCGCGACCTCTCGAAGATCCTCGCCGAGAGCAGCCAGGCGCTGGCTGAGGGGTTCCGCGCGCACGGGTTGTGGATCCAGACCTTCGACGAGGACGGCCTCGGCCGCGCCGCGATCCACACCCCCGACGGCAGCAACCTGTTGCTTCCGGACCTCTTGATCAGGATCGCCGAGTCGGCCGCGCGCCGGGCCTGGCAGCTGCAGCGGGTGGAGGTCGTGGGTCGCGAGCACCCCTTCGGCCCGACCATCTCGTCCGACGAGGGGGAGGAGATCCTAGTCTTCCTCGAGGCCATCGGGATCGACTCCGTCCTCTTCGCCCCGCTGGGGGCCGGGCACGAGTGTCTCGGAAACCTGGTCCTGACCCGGGCGAAGAGTCGTCCCGACTGGACCGACGCCGAGGGGGCGGCGGCCCTCGATATCGGCCACGACCTCGGCCGCGCGATTCTCAACGCCCGGGCGCTCGAGCGCGAGCACCAGCTGGTCGCGGAGCTGCGGGCGCTCGACACCTACAAGAGCCAGCTCATCGCCACCGTCTCCCACGAGCTGAAGAACCCCTCACCTCGATCATCGGCCACCTCGAGATGCTCGACGGCGCGACCGACCTCTCCGACCGGACCCGCGCGTCGCTGGCGGCCATGGATCGGGGCGCCGACCGGCTGGTCCGGGTGATCGACGACCTGCTGCTGCTCTCCAAGGTCGGCGACCCAGCCAACCCGGTGATCCCGTCGCCGGTCGACCTGCACCTCATCGTCGACGACGCCGTGGAGCTCTGCTCGGTGCCCGCCCGACGCAAGCGACTCGTGGTCACGGTCGACTCCCCCCCGGGCCCCCAGCTGGCCCTGGGCGACCTCGACGAGCTCGACCGGGTGTGCACCAACCTGGTGAGCAACGCGGTCAAGTACACCCCCGACGGCGGTCACATCATTGTCCGCCTCGAGCGGGTCGGCGACCAGATGACGCTCGCCTGCACCGACGACGGCATCGGGATCTCCGAGGCCGACCAGGAAGGACTCTTCAGCGAGTTCTTCCGCTCCTCGAACCCCTTGGCCCTCAAAGAGCCCGGCACCGGTCTCGGGCTGGCGATCGTGCGCAGGATCCTGCAGCGCCACGACGGTCGCATCGAGGTCACCTCCGCCCTCGGCGAGGGCAGCACCTTCCAGGTCTGGCTTCCCGCCGCCGCCCCGCTCTGAGGAGCAACCCGAGGACGACCGGGCCGCCGGGCGACGGCGCTGTGGTCAGAGTTTCCCGAGGTGGTGCAGCAGGAGCGCCTCGGCGAGGACGACCCGCTCGAACTCCGCGAGGTGGAGTCCCTCGTTGGCGCCGTGAGCGCGGGTGTCGGGGTCCTCGACGCCGGTCACCAGCACGCTGGCCTGCGGGAACGCGTCGAGGAACTCCGCGATGAACGGGATCGAGCCACCGACCCCCATGTCGACCGGCTCGGTGCCGTCCCAGGCCTCGGTGAATGCGCCGCGCGCCGCGTCGTACGCCGGCCCGGTGGCGTCGATCTGGGTGGCCTCGCCGGTGTCGACGATCGTGACGGTGTGCTCAGCGCCCCAGGCGATGTGTTCGGCGAGGTGGGCGCGCAGGCAGGCGACGGCGTTCTCGGTGGTGTCCCCCGGGGCGATGCGCAGGGAGATCTTCGCGCGGGCGGCGGCGACCAGGGTGTTGCTGGCGCCGTCGACCTTGGGGGCGTCCAGGCCGGTGATGGAGAGGGAGGGCTTGGTCCACAGCCGCTCGACCGCGGACCCGTCACCGATCCACTCGATGCCGGGGACCGCGCCGGACTCGGCACGCAGGCGGTCCTCGGGGTAGTCCACGTCGGCGGCGGGGCCGCTGTGCAGGCCGGCGATCGCGACGTTGCCGCGTTCGTCGTGAAGGGTGGCGATCAGGCGGGCGAGGGTGATCAGCGCGTCGGGGACCAGTCCTCCCCACATGCCGGAGTGCACGGCATGGGTGAGGGTGCGGACCTCGACGTCGGCGCGGACAAGACCGCGCAGGCTGGTGGTGAGGGCGGGCACGCCAATGTCCCAGTTGCCCGAGTCGGCGATCACGATGACGTCGGCGGCGAGCTTGTCGTGGTGCTCCTTCAGCAGCGCGGGGAGCGTCTCGGAGCCGACCTCCTCCTCGCCCTCGATGAACATCGTGACGCTGACGGGGAGGTTGTCGCCGTAGACCCGCAGGGCGCCGAGGTGGGCGGCGATGCCGGCCTTGTCGTCGGCGGCGCCGCGGGCGTAGAGGCGGCCGTCGCGCTCGGTCGGCTCGAACGGCGGGGAGTCCCACTCGGCGTGGTCGTTCTCGGGCTGCACGTCGTGGTGGGCGTAGAGCAGCACGGTCGGCGCGCCCTCGGGGCCCGCCTTGTGGGCGATCACGGCCGGGGCGCCGCCGTCGATGCTGACGATG
>JBKJLD010000062.1:0-8428 GCA_046597165.1 Nocardioides sp. | reverse complement strand
GCTGCGCGTCCTGGCGCACATCAAGGACTCGATCGAGCGGGTCGGCTACCCGCCCAGCATGCGCGAGATCGGCGACGCGGTCGGGCTGACCAGCTCCTCCAGCGTCGCCCACCAGCTCAAGTCGCTGGAGGAGAAGGGGTTCCTCAAGCGCGACCCCAACCGGCCCCGGGCGCTCGAGGTCTTCCTGCCCGAGGTGATGGCAGCCCGCCGCTCGATCTCCGCGGCCGAGGAGACGTCGTACGACGAGACCGGCATCGGTGACGCGATGCCCGCGGCCACCTATGTCCCGATGGTGGGCCGGATCGCCGCCGGTGGCCCGATCCTGGCCGAGGAGCGCGTCGAGGACATCTTCCCGCTGCCCCGGCAGCTGGTCGGCGAGGGCACCCTCTTCCTGCTGGAGGTGGCCGGCGACTCGATGATCGACGCCGCCATCTGCAACGGCGACTATGTCGTGATCCGTCAGCAGCCGACTGCGAACAACGGGGAGATCGTCGCCGCGATGATCGACGGCGAGGCCACGGTCAAGACGTTCCAGCGCAAGAACGGCCAGGTCTGGCTGCTCCCGCACAACGACGCCTACGAGCCCATCGATGGCACCCACGCGAGCATCCTGGGCAAGGTCACGGCCGTCCTGCGCAGCCTCTGAGGGGGTCCAATTGTTCATCTCGGGGACGCCTGAGGGCTATACCCGATTTGCAGTAGCGGAAAAATGATTGATTCTTGACCCTGTGACCACGCCGATGATGATCCGCAGCCGCTACCCCCGGGTGCTGCGCGGCGTGGTCGAGGTCTGCCTCGTCCTCACTCTCTGGGTGGGCTACAGCTTCTCGCGGTTGATCGCGGACACGTCGATGACGCCGGCGCTCAACCGCGCCGAGGAACTGCTCAATCTCGAGGCGATCCTGCGCATCCACTGGGAACTTCCGCTCAACCAGCTCTTCACCAGTCACGAGCTCCTCGGCCTGCTCGGCAGCTACTGGTACGCCTCACTGCACTACCTCGTCACGGGTGCGGTCCTGCTTTGGCTCTACCGGATCGGCAGCCACACCTATGTCCCGGCCCGGCGCGCCCTGGTCATCGCGACCCTGCTCGGGCTGGTCGCCTACCTGCTGATGCCGACGGCGCCGCCCCGCTTCATCCAGGGGTACGTCGACGTGCTCAGCCTGCACGCGGCCGACGGCTGGTGGAGCACCGACGCCTCCGCCCCGCGTGGCCTCGGCGGGCTCACCAACGAGCTGGCGGCCTTCCCTTCGCTGCACGCCGGCTGGGCACTGTGGGTGGCGCTCGCGGTCCAGCGCCACTCCGGACGACGCTGGCTCCAGGTCGTGGCCTGGGTGTACGCCGCAGGCACCGGGGTCGTCATCGTCGGGACCGGCAACCACTGGGTGATCGACGTGCTCGTCGGGTGGCTGGTCGTGGTGGTCGGCTGGCAGCTCGCCTCGCGGGTCCGGCCCGCCCCTCTGGTCTGGTGGAATGATCGTCGCCGTGCCCGGGCGGTGACGCCGCCGGTCACCCAGCATCCGCCGGATGCTGCGGACATGGCCCAGGTGGGCCATGTCCATTCCACGCGGGCTGCGGTCGAATAGAACCCGTTCTCGCCCAGTCCCGGGAGTCGCCATGCCCACGTCCCGTCGCGCCCCGTCCGGTCGCGCCTCCGCTCTCGGGTTGCTGATCAGCACGATGGTCGCCGCCCTGCTGACGACGCTGCCGGCGGCTCCGGCGGGAGCCGTGGACTCCGTGGTCGGGACCGGCCACGCCCGGGAGGTCCGGGCCGAGCGGGCGCTGGGCCAGGCGCGTGCCCTCTTCCGCGGGGCGGCACCCTCCCTCGACGCCACGATGACGCTGCGGCGGCTGGTCCTGCTGCGCGACGCGCTGCCCGCCGACGACCGGGCCGAGGCCGACCGGATCCTGGCCCGACCCACCGACGGCGACGCCGACCCGGGCGGCACCGGCTACGCGCCGGGGACCACCCCGCGGGTCCTCTGCGACGTCATCTGCGTGCACTGGGTCGACACTTCGGCCGACGCCGTCGACCAGACCGACACCACCCCCGCCAACGGGATCCCCGACTACGTCGAGACCGTCGCCGCGATCGGCGGCGGCGTCCACCAGACCTACGTGGACGCCGGCTACCGCGCTCCCCTCGCTGACGGCTCGCTGGGCGGCGACGGCCGGACCGACGTCTACCTCGCGAACATCGGCCCCCAGGGCCTCTACGGCTACTGCACCAGCGACCAGGACGTGCCCAACCAGGGCCCGTACGACGCCTGGGCCTACTGCGTGCTCGACAACGACTACGCGAGCGACGAGTTCCCCACCAACACCCCGGTCGAGAACCTCGAGGTCACCCTGGCCCACGAGTACTTCCACGCGGTCCAGTTCGCCTACGACATCGCGGAGGACGGCTGGTTCATGGAGGCCACCGCGACCTGGGCCGAGGACGAGCTCTTCGACGACGTCGACGACAACGTGCAGTACCTCCCCTCCGGACCCGGCGCCAACCCGAGGGTGCCGCTGGACCTCTTCAGCGGCTCCCACCAGTACGGCGACTGGATCTTCTTCCGCTACCTGACCGAGCGGTTCCCCGCCGCCGAGGGCGGACTGCCCACCCTGGTCCGGCAGATGTGGGAGCGGGCCGACGGCGCCACGGGCGGACCGGACGAGTACTCCATCCAGGCCGTCGCCGGAGCGCTGGCCGATCGTGGCCTCACGTTCTCGACAGTCTTCGCCCAGTTCGCGGACGCCAACCGCACCCCCGGCTCGTCGTACTCCGAGGGCAGCGCCAACCACTACCCCGCCGCGCCGGCGTGGAAGAAGGCGACGCTGGCCCGCGGCGCGTCGACCGGCTGGGCCTCGGTGTCCCTGGACCACCTGTCCAGCGCCACCGCCCGGTTCACCCCCGGGTCCGGCCTGCGCAAGCAGTCGTCGAGGCTGAAGCTTCTCCTCGACATGGCGCCCACGGCGCGCGGCTCGGTCGCCCTGGTGAGCGTCTACCGCACGTCGGGCGGGGCGAGCTCCTACCTCGTCGGGCTCACCTCCGGCGGCCAGGGACAGGCCAGCTTCCCCTTCTCCAGCCGCAAGATTCGCGCGGTCGAGGTGACCCTGGTCAACGCGAGCCGGCGCTACAGGTGCTGGATGGGGACCGAGGTCTCCTGCTCCGGCCAGGCCCGCGACGACGGGCTCACCGAGCGGGTCCGGGCGGTCGTGGCGCGCTGACGACCTCCGGATGAACGGACGGTGCTCACACTCCAGGAACGTCACGCGACGTCCGCCGCGTCGTTGACGCGGGTGTGACCACTCCACGACCCGAGCTCCTGCCGCCCGTCCACCGTCGTACCGTCCTGGCCACCGGCACCGTCGGCGCCGTCGCGCTCGGGGTGGCGGCCAGCCCCGCTGCCGCCGCCCGGGGCGAGCGGCGCCCGGACCCGTTCCAGCACGGGGTGGCCTCCGGCGACCCGTTGCCGAACGCCGTCGTGCTGTGGACGCGGGTGACTCCCAGCGAGGCCTGCACTCCCGGGTCGGGCCAGGGCCCGCGAGTGCGCGTGCGGTGGGAGGTCGCCACGGACCGGCAGTTCCGCAACGTCGTACGCCGGGGCAGCTTCGCGACCGGCGCCAGCCGCGACCACACGGTGAAGGTCGACGTGACGGGTCTGGAGCCGGCCACCTGGTACCACTACCGCTTCCACCTGGCCGACGCCACGAGCCGGGTCGGCCGGACCCGCACCGCGCCCGCCAACGACGCACTCCCCGACCACCTGCGCTTCGGCGTCGTCTCCTGCGCCAACCTGCAGGCCGGCTGGTTCAGCGCCTACCGCGGCCTCGCGGCCCGCGACGACCTGCACGCGGTGCTGCACCTCGGCGACTACGTCTACGAGTACGGCCCCGGCGAGTACGGCTACGGCCAGTCCGACGAGGACATTCGCAGCCACCAGCCCGCCCACGAGATGGTCTCGCTCGCCGACTACCGCCAGCGCCACGGGCAGTACAAGCGCGACCTCGACCTGCAGGACCTGCACGCGAAGTACCCCTGGATCGTCACCTGGGACGACCACGAGGTCGCCGACAACGCCTGGAAGCAGGGCGCGGTCAACCACAACGCCGGTGAGGGGCCGTTCCGCGCCCGCCGGGCCCGCGCCCATCGGGCGTACGACGAGTGGATGCCGGCACGCCTCGACGGCACCGCCCGGCTCGGCGACGGGGACCGACTCTTCCGGCGGCTGCGCTTCGGCCGGCTGGCCGAGGTGAGCATGCTCGACCTGCGCACCTACCGCGACCAACAGGTCGAGACGACTCCCACCCCGGTCCCGGACCCGGACCCGGCCACCAGCGACCCGGACCGCACCATCACCGGCCGCCGGCAGATGGACTGGCTCAAGGACTCCCTGAGCCACGACCGGCCGCAGTGGAAGGTGGTCGGCAACCCGGTGATGATCGCACCGGTCAACTTCGGGGCGCTCCCCGACGACCTGGTCGACGCCGTGCACCAGGTGACCGGCGAGGCGCCGCGCGACGGGGCGCCCTACAACTCCGACCAGTGGGACGGCTACACCGACGACCGCCGCGAGGTCTTCGAGCACATCCGCGACCAGGGGGTCCGCGACGCGCTCTTCATCACCGGTGACATCCACTCCGGGTGGGCCGCCGAGCTGCCCTACGACGCCTCGACCTACCCGGTCGGCGACTCGGCCGGGGTGGAGTTCGTCTGCTCGTCGGTGACGTCGAACAACCTCAAGGACATCACCGGCACCCCCGCCCGGACCACCAGCGTCGCGGTCGAGGAGGGGATCAAGGCCAACAACCGGCACATCAAGTACCTCGACTTCGACAGTCACGGCTTCTCGGTCCTCGACATCACCCCCGCCCGCGCGCAGATGGACTGGTTCGTGATCGGCGACCGGGCCGACCGCAACACCACCATCGAGCACTCGGTCTCGTGGGCCACCGCGTCCGGGACCGGCCGGATCGAGTCCGTCGACCAGCCCGTGGGTCCGCGATGACCGGGTCGGGCGCCGCGACCACCCGGCGTACCTTCCTCCAGGTGGGCGGGGCAGCCGGGCTGCTCTTCTCCACGGCCACAGCCTCCCCCGCCGCGGCCGCGAGCGCTGAGCGGGGCCGCAAGCGGGCCTACGTCGTCGTGGTCGACGGGTGTCGTCCCGACGAGATCACCGCCGCCCTGACACCCAACCTGTTCGCGCTGCGCAGCGGCGGGCTGAACCACCCGCACGCCTCGTCCATGCCGGTCATGGAGACGATCCCCAACCACGTCATGATGATGACCGGGGTGCGGCCCGACCGCAGCGGCGTGCCCGCCAACAAGATCTTCGACCGGACGCTCGGCGACACCCGGACCATGGACCAGCCGGGCGACATCTTGGTGCGCACGGTCATCGAGCAGCTCAACCGCCGCGGACTCACCACGGGGACGGTGCTCAGCAAGGAGTACCTCTACGGAGTCTTCGGTGAGCGAGCCACCCACCGCTGGGAGCCGGCCCCGGTCGTCCCGGTCTCGGGCCACGCCCCCGACCAGTTCACGATGGACGCCACCCTGGCCATGGTCGAGGAGTTCGACCCCAGTCTCGTGTTCGTCAACCTGGGCGACATCGACCGGCTCGGCCATGCCGACGAGACCGGCACCTCGGTGCGACTGCAGCGACAGGCGGCGCTCGCCGACACCGACCGGCAGGTGCAGCGACTCGTCGACCTGCTGCGCTCCAGCGGCCGGTGGGAGCACTCGATGGTGCTGGTCCTGGCCGACCACTCGATGGACTGGTCACGACCCGACCACCTGATCAGCCTCCAGGGTCCGCTGGACGCCGACCCGCTCCTCGCCGGCAAGGTCGCGATCGCCGACAACGGCGGGGCGGACCTCCTCTACTGGACCGGCGCCGAGCGGGATCGCGACGCGGCCGTGCAGCGGATGCGCGCCATCGCCCACGCCCAGCCCGGAGTCCTCGCCGCCCATCGGCGCACCGAGCCGGAGCTGCGCCTGGGCCCCGAAGCCGGGGACGTCGTGGTCTTCTGCAAGTCCGGGTGGCGCTTCAGCGAGCCCGGCCCGAGCGGCAACCCGATCCCCGGCAACCACGGCCACCCGGCGACCGCGCCGATCCCGTTCTTCATCGGCGGCGGCCACCGCCGGGTGCCGCAGCGCAGGTCCTCCTCGGCCCACGCCCGCACCGTGGACGTCGCGCCCACGGTGGCGTCGTTCTTCGGGATCTCCAGCACGCCGCGCGGCGGGTGGGACGGCCAGGCCCGGATCTGAGGAGCCGTCAGCCGGCGGTCTCGGCGAGGCGCCGCAGCGCCTTGCGGACCAGGGCCGGGTCGGTCGTCGTCCACATCGGGGGCAGGCTCGCCTTGAGAAAGCCGCCGTAGCGGGCGGTCGCGAGGCGCGGGTCGAGCACGGCGACCACCCCGCGGTCGCTGGTGGTGCGGATCAGCCGGCCGGCGCCCTGGGCGAGCAGCAGGGCGGCGTGGGTGGCCGCGACCTGCATGAAGCCGTTGCCGCCGGCCTTGTCGGCCGCCTTCTGGCGCGCGCTCATCAGCGGGTCGTCCGGTCGCGGGAACGGGATCCGGTCGATCAGCACCAGCTGGCAGGTCTCGCCGGGCACGTCCAGGCCCTGCCAGAGGCTGAGGGTGCCGAAGAGGCAGGTGTGCGGGTCGCTGACGAACTGCTTGGCCAGCTCGGGGAGCTGGGCGTCGCCCTGGGCGAGCGTGGTCAGGTGCGGGAGCCGCTCGCGGACCGCCTCGGCCGCGGTCTCGGCGGCCCGGCGGCTCGAGAACAGGCCCAGGGTGCGCCCGTCGGCGGCATCGACCAGCTCGACGATCTCGTCGAGCTGGGCCTGGCCGAGCCCGTCGCGCCCGGGCGGCGGCAGGTGGCGGGCGAGGTAGAGGATCGCCTGCTGGCCGTAGTCGAAGGGCGAGCCGACGTCGATCCCGCGCCAGGGCAGGGGGTCCGCTTCGGTGCCGGGACCGACGCTCTGCCCGTCGAGGATCCGCTCCGAGGCCTTGAGCCCGATGCCGGTGGCCAGGGACGAGAAGTCGCCGCCGAGCATCAGCGTCGCGGAGGTGAAGACGACCGTCTTGTCGCGCAGCAGCTTGTCGCGCATCGGGCCCCACACCTGCAGGGGCGCCACGCACAGTCGCGAGGGGATCCGGCTCTGGGTGCCGGTCCCGGCCTCGGTGAGCCACAGCACGTCGGACTCGAGGTCGGCGGCCATCCTTTCGGCGTACGCGAAGATCTCCTGGACCGACCCCTTGGCCTGGGTACGTCCGGCGTCGGGCTCGCCGCCCGGTCCCGACTGCTCCTTGGGGTAGGCCGACAGGCAGGCGCGGGCGGCGTCGCGCACCAGGACCAGGGCGACGGCGAGCTGCTGGGGCACCGTCTCGAAACGGCCCGGACTGGCGTCGTCCATCGCCGCCCGCAGCGCCTCGGCGGCGTCGCCGAGGTCGTCGGCCTGCGACCCCTCGACCCAGCGCTGCGAGCGGCGGGCGGCGCGCTCCACGTCGCCGGGCCCCAGCTCGTCGGTGGCCGCCTGGGTGACGCGGGCGGTCAGCTCGTGGGCCTCGTCGATGACCACGACGTCGTAGTCCGGGATCATCGGCACGCCCTCGATCGCGTCGATGGCCAGCAGCGAGTGGTTGGTGACGATCAGGTGCGAGCGCTGCGCCTTCTCGCGGGCCACCTCGACGAAGCACTCGGTGCCGAAGGGGCACTTGGAGGCCCCCAGGCAGTCGCGGTGACCGACGCTGACCTGGCGCCACTCACGGTCGGTGTGGCGCGGCGCGCCGTCGCGCTCACCACTGCCCTTCTCCTCGGCCTGCTTCTCGGCCCAGGAGCGCAGCTCGAGGACCTTCTTGCCCATCGACCCCTCGGGGACCTCGACGAGCACCCCCTGGTCGTCGGGGGCGCCCTCGCGGACCCGGTGCAGGCAGGCGTAGTTGGAGCGACCCTTGAGCACGGCGTACGACGCGTCGACGCCGGGAGTCTTCTCGATCGCCGACACCAGGCGCGGCAGGTCGCGCTCGACCAGCTGGTGCTGGAGCGCCAGCGTGGCTGTGGCAATCACCACCCGCTTGTCGTGGAGCAGGCTCGGCACCAGGTAGGCCAGCGACTTGCCGGTGCCGGTCCCGGCCTGGACGAGGAGGTGCTTGCCGTCGACCATCGCGTCGGCCACGGCCTGGGCCATCTGGACCTGACCCGGCCGCTCCTGGCCGCCCAGCTCACTGACCGCGACCGCCAGCACGTCGGCGACGCCGCTGGTCGGGTGCGCGGCTGCGGAGGTGGGGGTCGGCTCGGGCACCCGAGAACCCTAGCTGTGATGTCCAGCCAGGTTGTCCAACCTGGTGATGGGTGCCGCCTTCCCGATAGCCGAGTGGGGCCGGTGGTGGTTGTACTCGTGGATCCATGCTGGCAGAGCGGCGAGCCTGGCTG
>JBKJLD010000038.1:0-8659 GCA_046597165.1 Nocardioides sp. | reverse complement strand
GTCTCGACCAGGTTGGGGATCAGGTCGGCACGACGGGTGAGCTGGACGTCGATGCCGCCCAGCGCCTCCTGCGCGCCGATGTCGGTGGTGCGGAGCTTGTTGAAGCCGGCGATGACGAAGCCCACCAGGGCCACGAGCACCACGACGACGATGATGGCGATCAACATCAGGGAACCTTCATTTCGGTGGGATGGATGGAACGTTGCGCTGGTCGGGTCACCACGAGCCGCCGCCGCCGCCGCCGCCCCCGCCGCCGCCGGAGAAGCCTCCGCCGCCGGACGAGGAGCTGGTCTGGGTGGCCTGGTACGACGAGATGGCGCTGTCGACGGTCGAGGAGAAGTTGTCGACCATCGAGCCGACCATTCCGCCCGCAGCAGCACCGGCGTAGTAACCGCCGATGTAGCTGGGCGTCGGCGGCTCGGTGCCCATCTCGACGCGGTACTTGGCTGCCCACTCGTCGGCACAGCCCAGCGCCACCGCCCACGGGATGTAGGCGGTGTAGATCTCCTGGCGTCCGGAGAAGTCGAAGCGCTCCTGGCTGGAGTCGGTGGACAGGATCCGGTGGAAGCCGCCGACCCGCGACCAGAGCTCACGGCCGCTGGCCGTGCGCCTGGTGGCCGAACCGGTCGCGAGCAGCGAGAGGCCGAAGACGGCGAACAGCCCGGGGATGAGCGCGAGGGTCGTCATGCCGAAGGGGTTGAAGATCGCGATGGCAACGGCGGCGAGAGCGGCGCCGATGACCAGCACCGAGCCGAGACTGCCCAGTCCTGTGGTCACCAGAAGCTTCTGGTCGCGCGCCCAGCTCTCCGTGGCCGACTCGAAGGTGGCGATCTCGGTCTTGAGCTGCAGGCCGGCGGCGACGTCCTTCCGTGACGCCGTGAACGACGTGCCGGGCCCGCTGAGCAGGTGTGCGACGCCCCCGGTGACCGGGTCGAGACCGGTCCAGCCGGCTGCTCCCGCCTTGTCGGTGATGGTCCAGGCGCCCTCGTCGATCGACAGGTCCACGGCGCCTCGCTCAGCGGCGTACATCAAGGTGCCGATGTAGGCCGGGCGGTCGACGGACTCGGTGAGGATGTACTTCGCCTGGGCCGGGCCGATGCCCTCCGGCGGTGCGTACATGAGCGGGTACCCGGGGGTGGTCTCCCAGGAACGCCGGGCGGCGACCCAGCCGAGGGCACCGGCCAACAGCGCGAGCAGCAGGACCACGACGAGCACCGGCAGGTTGGGGCCCAGGACCCGGTCCCAGCGCGCGCTCCACGGGCGGGTCTCACCGGCGGGCGGGGTGGCCAGGTCCAGGCCGGCCTTGATGGTGACCGGGGTGTTGGGCGCCAGAGCGCCCGTGGTGACGCTCAGGGTGTCGGTGCCTGCCCCCTGGACCTGGCAACCGTCCGCGTTGCCTGCGCCGACAGCACAGGCGACGGGGTCCTGGGCTGCGACGGGCAGGTGGACGACCAGCTTCGAGCGTTCGATGGCCTGACGCCAGCCGCCCGGGATCAGGTTCCAGTAGAACTGGCTGCGGGTCCCGGTGGTCCCGGGCTCGATCACGCCATCGATCTGGTAGCTGATGACGTAGGTGTGCACACCGGGATCGACCGTGATCACGGCCGAGCCGATCTTGGCCTCGGTGTAGCGGCCGTGGTCATCGCTGATCAGCTCGAAGTCGACCGGGCTGTCATCCATGGTCACCGCTATGTCGTGCGGAGTCCTGCGCGCCTGGGGCGCGCTGTCGTCGGCGCGGTCCCAGAAGCGGAAGATCCCATGCTTGCCGGAGCCCGGGAAGTCGACGGCGAGCGTCTCGACGACGCTGAGATCGCCGTTCTTCGCCAGGTCGAAGGTGGCGAGGTACGACTTGATGGAGGTCGCCTCGCGGCTGGCGTCGGCGCTGCCGCTGTTCCACGACGCGGCCGGAGCCAGGACGACCAGGAGCAGAACCGCAAGGCCCACGACGTAGCCCACGAGACGTTTCATGCTCGGAGCCTAGGGGTCGACTCCCCCCTCCCGTCGAGCAACCGGCCGAAACCCACGTGCCGACTGTCGGAGGTCGCTGTCAGACTGCTGGGGCGATGACCAGCCCGACGATGACCACCCCGCCGCCCGCTCCCCCGACCCTGGCCTCCTTCTGGAGCGACCTGCCCCGTGAGGGGAAGCTGCTGCTGTCCGTCGTGGTCTTCGAGTTCCTGGGGACCGGCCTGGTGCTGCCCTTCCACGTGGTCTACCTGCACGAGGTGCGCGGCTTCGCTCTCAGTGACGTCGGGCTCCTTCTCGCGCTGCCGCCACTCGCAGGGTTCCTGGTGGTGGGTCCGGGCGGCTCCGCCATCGACCGCCTGGGGGCGCGGGTGATCCTGCTGTGGTCGCTCACCCTCCTCGTGGGCGGCAGCGTGGTGCTCGCCTTCGCGTCCACCCCGGTCGCCGCTGGAGTCGGGCTGCTCCTCTCCGGCATCGCCTTCGGGGTGTCCTGGCCGGCTTCGCAGAGCCTGATCGCCGTCGCCGTGCCCAGCCAGCTGCGTCAGCGCTATTTCGGGGTCAACTTCACCCTGCTGAACCTCGGCATCGGCCTCGGCGGCCTCATCGGCGGAGCCTTCCTCGACGTCGACCGGCTCTCGAGCTTCCAGACCATCTACCTCGCCGACGCGGCCAGCTACCTTCCTGCCGCGGCACTGCTCCTGGTTCCGCTGCGTCACGTCGCCGGCCGACCGAGCCACGACCCCGATCTCCACCCCGCGACCGGCTACCTCGCGGTACTCCGGCGCCCGGGTGTCGCGTCGTTGATGGTCCTCGGCTTTCTGGCCTCGTTCGTCGGCTACTCCCAGCTCAACGTCGGGATGCCCGCGTTCGCGCGCGCGATCGGAGAGGTCTCGACCCAGGGGCTCGGGCTCGCGTTCGCGGCCAACACCGCGGTCATCGTCCTGCTCCAGATGGCGGTGCTGCGTCGGATCGAGGGTCGTCGACGCACCCGGGTCATCGCCCTGATGGCGGTCCTGTGGGCCGTCTCCTGGGCGTTGCTGGGCGCGTCGGGGCTGGTCGCCGGCACCGCCGGCGCCACCGTGCTCGTGGCTGCCTGCGCCTCCGTGTTCGCCCTCGGCGAGACCCTGATGCAGCCCACGATCCCGGCCCTGGTCAACGACCTGGCGCCCGACCACCTGCGCGGGCGCTACAACGCCCTGAGCTCGGCAGCGTTCCAATTGCCGGCCATCATCGCGCCCCCGATCTCCGGAGCCCTGATCGGCCACCACCTGGGCAACACCTACATCGCCACGCTGGTGGTCGGCTCGGTCCTGGTCGGCTTCTACGCCGTCGCGCGGGTCGAGCCCCAGCTCACCCCCGAGGTCAACGGGGTCCGTGCGGCGGCCTGACGCCGGGTCAGTCCCGCGCGACGAGCCACCAGATCACGGCGATCACGACGGCCAGGCCGGCCCCCTGCTTCCAGTAGGACTTCAGCAGGATCGGCACGACCGCAGCGCCGAGGTCCAGGGAGTCGTCGGTCGTTGTCGCCCGGGCGGCCGGCGCTGCGACAGCCGTCGCTGGAGGTGCGGCGACGGGGGCAGAATCTGACGCCCCCGCCGCCGACCCCGCTGCAGGCGCTGCAACTGACTCCTCGACGGGCCCCGTGAGCCGCGACTCCAGACAGGCCACGAACTGCCCGAGCAGCTTGTCGGACACGTCCTGCATCACCCCGCGCCCGAACTGCGCCGGCTTGCCGGTGATCGCCAGGTCGGTGACCACCAGGACGTCGGTGGCACCGCCGGCGTCCTGCATCGTGAGGGTGACCTTGGCACCGGCCGTCCCATTGCCGCGCTTGTCCTTGCCGTTGGCGTCGACGACGAACCGGTGGGCCTCCTCGTCCTTCTCGACGAAGGTGCCGGAGCCGTTGTAGACCAGCGCGATCGGGCCGAGCTTGACCTTGACCGACCCCTGGAACGAGTCCCCCTCGAAGGACGAGACCACGGCACCAGGGAAGCACTCGGCCACCGAGGCGATGTCCTGGAAGTGCGCCCAGGTCTCGGCGACCGAGGTGGGGACGGTGAAGCGGTGGGTCAGATCCATGGGGTCAGGATCCTGCCGCGGCCAGGACGGCGCGCCGGGTGAGCACCGTGGCGAGGTGGCTGCGGTACGCCGACTCACCGTTCAGGTCCGAGGGTGGGTTGGTGCCGTCGGCCGCCCTGGCTGCCGCGGCCCGGACCGCCTCGTCCGTGGCGGGCTGGCCGGCCAGGGCCGCCTCGACCGCGCGGGCGCGCAGCGGGATGGAGCCCATGTTGGTGAGTCCGACCCGCGCCTCGACGATCGTCGAGCCGTCGACCTTGACTGCCGCTGCGACTGCGACGATCGGCCACTGGTGGGCCACCCGGACGAACTTCTCGTAGTGCGCTCCCCAGCCCGTGTGCTTCGGGATCCGGATCTCGGTGAGGATCTCGCCCTCCCCGATGGCGGTCTCGAAGAGGTCGACGAAGAAGTCGTCGGCCTCGACCGTGCGACTCCCCCCGGTGCCGGCGATCACGAACTGGGCGCCCAGCGCGAGTGCCGGAGCCCCGAGGTCACCGGCCGGGTCGGCGTGCGCCAGTGCGCCGCCGAAGGTGCCCCGGTGCCGGATCTGGACGTCGGCCAGGTTCTCGACCGCCCTGGTGATCAAGGTGGCGTGCTCGGCGACGAGCGGGTTCGAGGCGACGTCGCAGTGCCGGGTCATCGCCCCGATGACGATCGCGTCACCGTCATCGCGAATCCCCCGCAGCGAGTCGATCCTCCCCAGGTCGATGACGACCTCCGGGGCGTTGAGCCGCATCCGCAGGACCGGCAGCAGGCTCTGGCCGCCGGCCAGGATCTTGGCCTCGTCCCCGTGCTCGGCCAGCGCCGCGAGAGCCTCCTCCACCGAGGTGGGGGCCAGGTAGTCGAACTGGGTGGGGATCACTGTGCTGCTCCTTCGGTTCCTTCGGCGGCGTCGAAGTGCGGGGCAGCGGCGCCTACGGTGGCGGCCGTGGCCCCACCTCGCGCGTCGTTGATCGCCTTCCAGACCCGTTCGGGGGTGCAGGGCATCCGGATGTCGTTGATCCCGAGGTGGCGTACGGCGTCCACGACAGCGTTGACGACGGCCGGGGTGGAAGCGATGGTGCCCGCCTCCCCGACTCCCTTGGTGCCGAGCGTGTTGGTCGTCGCCGGCGAGGTGGTGTGGTCGAGGTCGAAGCTGATCGTGTCGGCCGACGTCGGCAGCAGGTAGTCCACGAACGAGCCGGAGACCAGGGTCCCTGCGTCGTCGTACACCGCCTCCTCCCACAGGGCCTGGGCGATCCCCTGGACCAGCCCGCCGTGCACCTGACCGGCGACGATCAGCGGGTTGATGATGTTGCCGATGTCGTCACAGGCGGCGTACTTGCGCATCGTCACCTGGCCGGTCTCGGTGTCCACCTCCATCGCGCACAGGTGGGTGCCGTGCGGGTAGTTGAAGTTCACCGGGTCGTACGTCGCGTCAGAGTCCAGTGAGGGCTCGACGCCGTCGGGCAGGTTGTGGGCCGCGAAGGTCGCGAGCGCGATCTCGGCCATCGCCAGGCCCTGGTCGGTGCCGCGGACGGTGAACCGGCCACCGCTGAACTCGACGTCGTCCAGGGATGCCTCGAGCAGATGTGCCGCGATCACCTTGGCCTTCTCGATCACCTTGTCGGCCGCCTTGACGATCGCCTCGCCACCGACGACCAGGGAGCGCGAGCCGTAGGTGTCCATCCCCTTGTGGGCGATGGCGGTGTCGCCGTGCAGGACCTCGACGTCCTCGAAGGCGACCCCGAGCCGGTCGGCGACGATCTGGCTGAACGCCGTCTCGTGACCCTGCCCGTGGGCCGAGGCCCCCGTCAGCAGCTCGACCTTGCCGGTGGGCAGCATCCGCACGCTCGCGTGCTCCCAGCCGCCGGCGCCGTAGTCCAGCGACCCGAGCACCCGCGAGGGGGCCAGGCCGCACATCTCGGTGAACGTCGAGACGCCGATGCCGAGCTGGACCTGGTCACCGGACTCGCGGCGCCGCTTCTGCTCGGCGCGCAGCTCGTCGTAGCCGAACATCTCCTTGGCCCGCGCGGTGGCGGCCTCGTAGTTGCCGGAGTCGTACTCCAGCCCGCAGACGCTGGTGAATGGGAACTCCTCGTGCTTGATCCAGTTCTGCTCCCGGATCTCGAGCGGGTCCACACCGACCTCGGCGGCCAACTCGCCCATCATCCGCTCGATGGCGTACGTCGCCTCGGGGCGCCCGGCGCCACGGTAGGCGTCGGTCCAGGTCTTGTTGGTCAGGACCGTCTGGACACTGAAGTGGTAGGCCGGGAACTTGTAGATCGCGTTGAACATGAAGGCCCCGAGGACCGGGACCCCGCCGCCGATCAGGCTGACGTGGGAGCCGAGGTCGGCCAGGAGCTCGACCTTGAATCCGGTGACGGTGCCGTCCTTCTCGGCGGCCAGCGTCAGCTTCTGCCACTGGTCGCGGCCGTGGTGGGCGGCCATCAGGGACTCGGAGCGCGTCTCGGTGTACTTGACCGGCTTGCCGAGCTTGCGGGCCAGCAAGAAGGTGATGAACTCCTCCGGCGTGGTCTGCAGCTTGCCCCCGAAGCCACCGCCGACGTCGGGGGCGATGACGCGGATCTTGGCCTCGGACACCCCCGTCACCGCGGCCAGCAGGAAGCGCAGGACGTGCGGGATCTGGGTGGCCGACCACATGGTGATCTGCTCACCGGTGGGGTCGACGACGGTCGAGCGGGGCTCCATGAAGGCGGGAATGAGCCGCTGCTGGCGGTACTCCCGCTCCAGGACGATGCCGTCACCGCGGGCCTTCGCGATGGCCTCCTCGACATCACCGCCGGTGCCGGCGGCCGCGGAGTCGAAGACCCAGAAGGCCGACTTGTTGGTGCCGAGCTCGGGGTGCGCCAGCGCGCCGCCGTTCTCGGGGGTGGCCGCGGCCGCCTCCTTGAGCTCGAGCGCGGCCGGCAGCGGCTCGTAGTCGACGTCCACCAGCTCGGCGGCGTCCCGGGCGGCGGCGGCGCTGCGGGCCACGACCACGGCGACGATCTCGCCGGCGAAGGTGGCACGCTCGACCGCGATCGGCGGGTGCACCGGCGTCACCTGGTCGGGGGTGATCGGCCAGGCGTTCGGCAGGCCGCCCTGCTCCTCGGCGACGTCCTTGCCGCTGATCACCAGGACCACATTGGGCGAGGCCGACGCCGCGGAGGTGTCGACCTTGGTGATGGTGGCGTGCGCGAACGGGCTGCGGACCATCGCGAGGTGCAGCATCCCCGGCAGGGTGATGTTGTCGGTCCAGCGGGTGCGCCCGGTGATCAGGCGCTGGTCCTCCTTGCGGCGGCGGCTCTGGCCGATCTCCTGGGGTTCGGCGGCGGGACGCTCCTGGGTCGCGGTCACGAGGTCACCCCCTGGGCGGCCGCGTGCTGCACGGCCTTGACGATGTTGTGGTAGCCGGTGCAGCGGCACAGGTTGCCCTCGAGGCGGAGCCGGATCTCCTGCTCGGAGGGCTGCGGGTTCTCCTTGAGCAGGTCGACGCTCTGCATGATCATCCCCGGCGTACAGAAGCCGCACTGGAGGCCGTGACACTCACGGAACGACTCCTGCACCTGGTGCAGCACGCCGTCGATGGCCAACCCCTCGATCGTGGTGACCTCGGACCCGTCGGCCTGGACCGCCAGCACGTTGCACGACTTCACGCTCGTGCCGTCGAGATGCACGGTGCACGCCCCGCAGTTGCTGGTGTCGCACCCGATGACGGTGCCGGTCTTGCCGAGCTTCTCGCGCAGGTACTGCACCAGCAGCATCCTGGGTTCGACGTCGTCGGAGACCTGCGCTCCGTCGACGGTGAGGTTGATCCGGGTCATGGACGACTCCCTGGGACTCGCGTACTGGCGGGCATGGCTGTGACGCCGCTCACGCTAGGCAGCGCTGGTTGGTCAATGGTTGGGGCGCGGACCTCGAGGTCCTGGATCAGCCGCGAGCGACGGCGAGACGGCCCTTGAGCAGCGGCACCGCAGGGTGCGACCGACCGGCCAGCGAGGCCAGGCAGACCTCGAGCACCTCGGTGTCGTACGGCGCGTGCTCGCTGTAGCGAACCACCGCGTCCGGCTGCGGGTCGGCCAGGAGCGCTTCGCGGACGGCCACCGCGACGTACTCGGCGAGCTCGCCCAGGGCCGGCGAGTTGGTGCCGGGCAGCAGGTCGCCGCCGTACGCCTCGACGGCCGCGCCGATCTGCCCGCGGCGCAGCAGGCCGAGGACGTGGTCCACGTCCGTCGCGACCGGCATCAGCAGTCGGTAGGGGCGCGAGGTCAGCTGGCCGCCCAGCGCCGAGCGCAGGTGGGAGACCTCGGCCTTGAGAGTCGAGAGGGTGACGGCCTGGTCGCCGTAGACCAGCGCGTGCAGGTGCTCGAGCGAGAGCCCCTCGGGATGCATCGCGAGCAGCGCGAGCACCTCGGTCTGACGACGGTTGAGGAGCAACCGGCGTCCGTCGAGGCGGGTCTCGGCGGTGCCGAGCAGGATCATCCGCAGGCCCGGCTCCCCGGTGTCGTCGGCGGTGAGGTGCTGCTGGCGCGAGCGAGGCATCGCGGTCTCGATCAGCCGCGCCATCACCCGCGCCGTCGCCAGACCGATCGGGTGGGTGCGGTCCCAGGTGGTCGACAGGTCGATCACCCCGAGT
>JBKJLD010000080.1:0-19821 GCA_046597165.1 Nocardioides sp. | reverse complement strand
CCGGTCAGCTCGGCGATCGGCGCATAGTCGACGTTGCTCAGTCCCTCGCCACCGTCGGTGCCGAACCGGGCGGCGTACTCCCCAGCGTGCTCCCTGGGCAGGAAGAGGTTCCACAACCCCTGCGCGCGGGCCTTGGTCTTGAGCTCCTCGAGGACCGGGAGCGGCTGCCAGGGGTCGCCGGTGCGGCGCAGCTCGGCGAGGTCGCGGTGGTACGCCGCCTCGACCGGCGTGACCTCCTCGGCGATGAACGCCGCCACCCGTTTCGTGAGATCGGCGGCCCGTGGCGAGGGTGAGAAGTCCATGCTGGGCACCCTAGTGGGAGCATCATGAGCCCTCCCGAGCCCGTCCAAGGTGGTGACCCGCATGAGCAACCGTCGCAGCCTTCTCCTGCTCGCAGCCGGACTCAGCGCGCTGTTGGGGCTGAGCGGCTGCACGGGGGGATCGGACCACGCGCCCGCCGCCTCGTCATCCAGCTCGACACCGGACCTCTCAGCGATCCGGGCCGGACTGGTCGCGCTCTACGCCGGCGACCACCCGACCGATGACGACACCGCCGACGGGGGCTGCGTCGCCGACGCGCTGCTGACCCGGACCACGCCGGACGAGCTGCGCGACGCCGGCGTCCTCGACGCGGCGTACCTCCCGGTGAGCGCGCTCCCGAAGCTGCCGCGACCTCTCGCCGAGAGCTGGGTGGACGCGCAGCTCGACTGCACCGACTACCTCGCTGCGTCGGCACGCGCCCACGCTGCCCTGAGCCACGGGTCGCTCGACGCGGAGGCGTACGCCGCGTGCCTGGGCGCGGCCATCAGCGGACCTCAGCTGCGCGCGGCACTCGTCGCCACTCTCACCGGCAGCTGGGACGGTCCGGAGGTGGCCCGGCTCAGCCACGCCGAGAGCCGCTGCGCAAGGCACTGAGCCCGGTCTTCAGCCGGTGACGGCGATGACGATCCGCGACCGGGCGACCGGGTCCAGCCAGTCCCGGCGGGTGCGGGCGATCCGGACGGCCGACCACAGCAGACAGCCCATCGCGACCACCACCGCCACCCGCCAGTCCGGCACTCGGGCCAGCCCTGAGAAGACCAGCCCCGTCACCGTGGTGCTCACGGCCAGACGCGTCGAGTAGCCGACCATCACCAGCGGCGGAGCAGGAGTCGCGCGCGCCGAGCGCAGGTCGACGGCGTACGGGCGGCGCGCCGACCAGCGCATCGCCGCGCCCACCACCTGGACCAGGACCACGACCCACGCGCAGAGCAGCGCCGTCACCTCGGAGAGCGACGGCGCGCCCGCTCGCAGCGAGGCCAGGGCGAGGGTGATCGCCGAGGCGACGAGGAGGAACTCGCCGAGCACGAACCCCCGGGCCGCGAAGACGACCGAGGGACTGACCGGCAGGTTCTCCAGCCACAGCGAGCCGCGGCCGTCGAGGCACCACACGTTGACCCCGAAGAGCAGCGCGCCGCCGGACGCGACCAGCCCCGGCAGCACCGTCATCGTGTCCCAGGGCAGGTCCCCTGCGAGCGCCACGAGTCCCGGCGCGATGGCCAGCACCGCCATCCCGCGGCGGGTCGGGACCGAGCGCCACACAGAGCCGCGGTCGGTGCGCAGCAGCGCGCCGAACGTCGTCCGCGGCACCCGACGGGCGGGATGGATCTCGCTCTCGACGTGCAACTCGTCGCGAGGGGCGCGCCGGGCCGCGACGTGCGCGGGGACCGCACCGAGGACGACGGCCGCCACCGCGAGGGCAGCCAGCGCGCCGACCGTCAGCAGCCAGCGCCAGGAGAAACCGTCGACCAGACCGACCACGACCCAGACCGTGGGGACCCGGTCCAGCACCGCGGTCACCTGACCGGTGATCTGCAGGGCGACCGCCACCCCCACCATCAGCACGGCGAGGGCCCGGACCAGGCCGATGCCGTGGTTGCGCCGGCGTACCGCCTCGAGGGACCAGGCGACCACCTGCGCGAGCGCCGTCGCGGCCGCGAGCCAGAGCAGGATGACGACTTGTGCGGCGGCGAGGCCGCCGAGCCCCAGGGCGTACGCCGCGCTGCCGAGCAGCAACCAGCCCTGGAGCAGCCAGGCGATGTTCAGTGGGGCGAGCAGGAGCGCCCCGAGGTGGTCGGTCGTGGGGCTGATCGGCAGGCTGACGGCGTGTTCGCGAGCCAGGAGCTCGCGGCCCCCGCCGGAAGCGACCGCGGAGAGCGCCGCCAGTGCCAGGAAGCCGGCCAGACCGCTGGGCAGCAGCAGGCGCAGGTCGGTGGCCCGGGCGCTGTCGCCGGCACCCGGGGTCAGGGCGGGCACCACCGCGGCGGCCACCGTGAGGGCCACGAAGACCAGCACCAGCCAGCCTGCGGCGGAGCGGCGTCGCATCGTGGTGACCCGGAAGCGCAGGAGGTGGCCGACGTCGCGCGCGGCCCGCCGCGCGGCCACGACGGTCGACTCGCGCGACTCAGTCGAGGAGGCTGCGGTAGACACCGGCGCCCTCCTCGCCGGCCATGTCGGTGGCCGGGACGGTCGCCACCCGGGCGCCGCCGCGCAGGACCAGGACCGTGCCGCAAGCCTCGATCGCCAGCTCGCGCAGGTGGGTGGAGACCAGAACGCAGGCCCCGTGGGCGGTCGCGTCGGCGATCACGCCGAGGGTCGCCTCGACCCCGATCGGGTCGACCCCGTCGAAGGGCTCGTCCAGCAGCAGGACCGGTGGCTGGTGCAGCGCGGCCAGCACGACGGAGAGCCGGCGACCCATGCCGTGGGAGTAGCCGGCCGTCACGCGGTGCGCCACGTCCCCGAGCTCGAAGCGCTCGAGCAGGTCGCGCGCGCGTCCCTCCCAGTCGGTGAGTCGGCGCAACCGGGCCGAGAGCTGGAGCAGCTCCCAGGCGGTCGCGCGCGGCACCAGCCCACCCACGTCGGGGCAGTAGCCGGTGGCCTGCTTCACCGCCAGGGTCGCGGACGCGACGTCGTGCCCGGCCACCGTGACGTGTCCCGCGGTCGGGGGGACCACCCCAGCCAGCACCCGCATGGTCGTCGACTTGCCGGCCCCGTTGCGGCCGAGCAGCGCGGTCGCCTGGCCGGCGTACGCCGTGAGGTCGATGCCCGCGACCGCCTCGACCTCCCCAAACCGCACGTGCAGCTCCCGCACCACGACGACGGGGACTCTCTCGGTCACACCCCCATCCTTGCCGACCGGGCACTTGGGGGCACTCTCAATGCACCGACCGGGCACTTCTGCTGGCAGAAGTGCCCGGTCAGGGTGCTGAGAGTGCCCCGGAGTGCCCGGTCAGCTCGGGAAGGCGCCACCCGAGGCGGCGAGGTCGCGGAGGTACGACGTGGCGCGGAACCGGTCGCCGTACTTCTCGGCCAGCTCGTCGGCGCGGGCCACGAACGCGGCGAGCCCGATGTCGGCGCTCTGGTCGTTCGGGTCCTGGTAGCCGGTCATGTACTGCGCGGCGCCACCGGTCATCGGCGGGAACCCGATGCCCATGATCGAGCCGATGTTCGCGGCGGCGGCCGAGGTGAGCACGCCCTCCTCGAAGCACTTGGCGGTCTCCAGCGCCTCCACGAAGAGCAGCCGGTCCTTGACGTCCTGGAACGGCGGCTGCTCCGCGGCGACCGGGAACGTCTCCGCCAGCCCCTGCCACAGACCCTGCCGCCGGCCGGCCTCGTCGTAGGCGTAGAAGCCCGCGCCCTTGAGCCTCGAGGGCCGACCCGCCTCGACCATCGTCGCGACGACCGCCTCGGCGGGGTGCGGGGTGTAGGTCCCACCGTCGCGCTCGACCGCGTCCTTCGAGGCCTTGGCGATCTTCTGGAACAGCTCCATGTTCAACTCGTCGGCCAGCTGGAGCGTGCCGACCGGGTAGCCGTCCTGCGTGGCGGCCCGCTCGAGCGAGACCGGGTGGACTCCCTCGGCCAGCATCGCGAGGCCCTCGTTGACCATCGTGCCGATGACCCGCGAGGTGTAGAAGCCGCGGCTGTCGTTGACCACGATGGGGGTCTTGCGGATCGCCTGCACCACGTCGTACGCCTTGGCGAGCGCCTCGTCGGACGTCTCCTTGCCGCGGATGATCTCGACGAGCGGCATCTTGTCGACCGGGCTGAAGAAGTGCAGCCCGATGAAGTCGGCCGGCCGGTCGACGCCGGAGGACAGCTCGGTGATCGGCAGCGTCGAGGTGTTGGAGCAGAGCAGCGCGTCGGGGTTCACGAACGGCGCGACCTCAGCGAAGACCTTCGCCTTGAGCGCGGGGTCCTCGAAGACGGCCTCGATGACCAGGTCACAGCCCGTGAGGTCGGCCGGGTCGGCGGTGGCCGTGATTCGCCCGAGCAGCTCGGCCTTCTTCTCCTCGGTGCTGCGCCCCTTGGCGATCGCCTTGTCGAGCAGGTTGGCCGAGTAGGCCTTGCCCTTCTCGGCGCTCTCGACGGCGACATCCTTCAGCACGACCTGCATCCCGGCGCGGGCGCAGGAGTAGGCGATGCCGGCCCCCATCATCCCGGCGCCGAGGACGCCCACCTTGACGGGCTGGTACGGCGCGAAACCGGCGGGTCGCAGCGAGCCCGAGTTGATCGCCTGGAGGTCGAAGAAGAACGCCTGGATCATGTTCTTCGAGCCCTGGTTGACGATCAGGTTGGTCAGGTAGCGCGACTCGATGCGCGAAGCGGTGTCGAAGTCGACCTGGGCGCCCTCGACGGCGGCGGACATGATCGCCCGCGGGGCGGCGTAGACCGCGCCCTTGGTCTGCTTGCGCAGCAGCGCCGGGAACATCGGCAGGAACGCCGCGAGCTTGGGGTTGCTGGGGGTCCCGCCCGGCATCTTGTAGCCGGGCTGGTCCCACGGGTTCGAGCTGGCATCCGGGTTGGCCTTGATCCACGCCTTGGCGGCCGGGACCAGCTCCTCACGGGTGGCGACCAGCTCGTCGACCAGGCCCTTCTCGAGCGCCTGGGCCGGCTTGAACTGGGTGCCGGGCAGCAGCACGTCCATCAGCGCGGGCTGGAGCCCGAGCAGGCGTACGACGCGGGTGACCCCGCCGCCGCCGGGGAGCAGCCCCAGGGTCGACTCGGGCAGCCCGAGGGAGACCTTGGGGTCGTCGACGACGATGCGGTGGTTGGCGGCCAGGCAGATCTCGAAGCCGCCGCCGAGCGCGGCACCGTTGACGGCGGCCACGACGGGACGGGGGAAGAGCTCGAGGCGGCGCAGCCCGGCCTTGACGGCCTCGCCCATGGCGAAGACGGAGCCCGCGTCGGCGGCGGTCGCCTGGACCATGGACTTGAGGTTGCCGCCGGCGAAGAAGGTCTTCTTGGCGCTGGCCAGGACGACGCCGGTCACGTCGGCCTGCTCGTCGTAGAGCCGCTGGACGGCGGCCGCCATCGAGGTGAGGTAGAGCTCGTTCATCGTGTTGGCGCTGGCGGTCGGGTCGTCGAGGGTCAGGGTGACGATGCCGTCGGCGTCGCGGTCGTACTGGACGGCCGACTTGTTCTGGGTCTCGGTCATGAGTCTGTGAAGTCCTTGCGTTCGGTGGTTGAGGAGGTCGCTCGGCGACCGTCTCGAAACCAGGGGTCAGACGAGCTCGACGATGGTGGCGATGCCCATGCCGCCGCCGACGCACAGCGTGGCGAGGCCGCGGCGCAGGTCGCGGCGCTGGAGCTCGTCGATCAGGGTGCCGAGGATCATCGCGCCGGTCGCGCCGAGCGGGTGGCCCATCGCGATGGCGCCGCCGTTGACGTTGGTGATCTCGTGGCTGATGCCCAGGTCCTGCATGAACCGCATGGCCACGGCGGCGAACGCCTCGTTGATCTCGAAGAGGTCGATGTCCTCGACGGTGAGTCCGGCCCGGTGCAGCGCCTTGCGGGCCGCCGGGGCGGGTCCGGTGAGCATGATCGTCGGGTCGGCGCCGGAGACCGCGGTGGCGATGATCCGCGCGCGCGGGGTGAGACCGAGGTCGATGCCGACCTGCTCGGTGCCGATCGCCATGATCGCGGCGCCGTCCACGATGCCCGAGGAGTTCCCGGCGTGGTGGACGTGGTCGATCTTCTCGACCCAGTGGTACTTCTCCAGGGCTACGTCGTCGAAGCCGGCCTGAGAGCCCATGTCGGCGAACGACGGCTTGAGCGCGGCGAGACCCTCGGGGCTGGTGTCGGGACGGATCGTCTCGTCGTGGTCGAGGACGGTCAGTCCGTTGAGGTCCCTGACCGGCACGATCGCGCCCGAGAAGTAGCCGTTGGCCCACGCCTTGGCGGCCCGGTGGTGCGACTCTGCGGCGTAGGCGTCCACGTCGGCCCGGGTCCAGCCGCCGAGGGTGGCGATCAGGTCGGCGCCGATGCCCTGGGGCACGAAGCCGGTGCGCAGCGCAGTGGCCGGGTCGGTCGCCCAGGCGCCGCCGTCGGAGCCCATCGCCACGCGGCTCATCGACTCGACGCCGCCGGCGAGAATCAGGTCCTCGAAGCCGCCGCGGACGCGCGAGGCGGCCTGGTTGACGGCCTCCAGGCCGGAGGCGCAGAAGCGGTTGAGCTGCACGCCGGCCACGGTCTCGGGGTAGCCCGCCTTGAGCGCCGCGGTCTTGGCGATGTCGGCTCCCTGGTCGCCGACCGGGGAGACCACGCCGAGCACGACGTCGTCGATGCGGTTGGTGTCCAGGCTGGGGTTGCGGACCTGGATCTCGTCGAGCAGGCCGACCACCAGGTCGACGGGCTTGACCTCGTGCAGCGAGCCGACCTTCTTGCCCTTGCCGCGCGGCGTACGAATGTGGTCGTACACGAATGCTTCTGCCATGACCGTCCTTGCGTGGATAGCGAGCCGGGGGTTGCCTCCGGGCTTGGTCCCCCGATTGTGACACTATTGGTGTCACGGTCAAGGCCCGGGCCGGTGTGGTCTGGGTCACCCGGTACTGACCATCCGCGAGTGGACGAGGAGTGGTGGCGTGGCGAAGGACGAGGGGGGTGACTCCCGGCGCGACCTGCTGACGCTGGACGAGCTGACCAGCCGGGTCGGCATGAGCGTGCGCAACATCCGCTTCTACACCACCAAGGGGCTGGTCCCCCCACCCCTCCGGCGCGGTCGCTCCGGCTACTACACCGCCGACCACGTCGCCCGCCTCGAGCTGGTCCAGGAGCTCCAGAGCCACGGCTTCACCCTCTCGGCCATCGAGAAGTACGTCGCGAACATCCCTCGGGACGCCTCACCCGAGGACATCGCCCTGCAACGGGCGATGCTGGCGCCCTGGCAGCACGAGTCCCCCATCGAGCTGTCGAGCGCCGAGCTCGACACCCGGGCCGGGCGCCCCCTGAGCGACGACGACCTCACCACCCTCTCGGCGCTCGGCGTCGTCTTCCCCATGCGTCGCGGACGCTTCCAGGTCGCGGTCTCGCAGCTCTCGATCGGGCTCGGCCTGCTCGACCTCGGCTTCCCCACCGAAGCCGCCCTCGCAGCCGCAGACGTCTACGCCGCGCACGGCCGCCAGATCGCCGAGGAGCTCTACGACGTCTTCCGGACCAAGGTCTGGCCGGTCTACAAGGAGTCGGGCACCTCACCCGAACGCGTGCGCGAGGTCGTCGAGCGGCTCAAGCCACTCTCGATCGCCAGCCTGGTCCAGGCCTACGAGGCGGCCATGGACGAGACCAAGCGCGAGGGGATCGCCGAGCGCACCCGGCGCACCCCGGCCGGACGCTGACCCGCCGCTGACCGACGGGCATCTAGGGTGGCCACCATGGACGAATCCCCCACTGTTCTGGTCACCGGTGCAACCGGCTTCGTCGGCCGCCGCCTCGTTCCCGTGCTGGTCGGGCAGGGACTCTCCGTGCGGGCGATGACCCGCCGGCCCGCGGAGTACGACGGTCCCGGCACCCCCGTGGGCGGCGACGTCGGGGACCGGTCCTCGCTCACCGAGCCCCTCGACGGGGTGGACGTCGCGATCTACCTGGTGCACTCGCTGGACGACCCCGACTTCGAGCGCAAGGACGCCGAGGCCGCGCGCACCTTCGGTCGGGCCGCGGCCGCTGCGGGCGTGCAGCAGATCGTCTACCTCGGAGGGCTGGGCGCAGAGGACGAGCAGCTCTCGGCCCATCTGCGCTCGCGCCGTCAGGTGGAGGGCCTGCTCGGCGAGGCCGGGGTGCCGGTGACGGTGCTGCGCGCCGCGATCGTGGTGGGCGCCGGAGGGATCTCGTGGGAGCTGACCCGCCAGCTGGTCAAGAACCTGCCGGCGATGGTGGTCCCGAAGTGGGTCTCCACCCTCACCCAGCCGATCGCCCTCGACGACGTCGTGCGCTACCTCGCCGGTGTGATCGGCCAGGAACGGGCCTTCGGCCGGGTCTTCGAGATCGGGGGCCCCGAGCAGATGACCTACCTGGAGATGCTGCAGATCGCGGCCGAGATCTCAGCCGGCAAGCGGGTCCCGATCGTGCGGGTGCCGATGCTCACGCCGCGGCTCTCGTCGTACTGGCTGGCGCTGGTGACCGACGTCGACGTCGTCACCGGCCGCAACCTGATCGACTCCATGGGCGTCGAGGTGGTCGTCACCGACCGGTCGATCAGCGAGATCGTCCCGGGCGAGCCGATGTCCTACGCCGAGTCGGTGCGCATCGCCCTCGACGAGGGCGGTCGCTGAGGGCTCTCCCGCTCAGCCGAAGAGCGCGGGCAGCACGAAGAGCATCGCCACCGACCAGGTGACGTGCGTGATCGCGGGCGCCAGGATTCCTCCCGAGGCGCGCCGCTGGAGACCGACGACGATTCCGAGCAGCACGGCCGCAAAGGTCAGCATCACGTTGCCGGTGGCCAGCGTGGCCACGACGTACGCCGCCGTGGTCACCGGGACCGGGAAGCGGGGGGTCGCGGCATAGGCGGCGCCCCGGAAGAAGAGCTCCTCGGCGATCCCGTTGAGGGCGGTGACCAGCACGACCAGTGGGCCGGAGCCCTGACTGGCGTGGTCGAGCACCGCACGGACCTGGGTGTCCACGAAGCTGATCTCGCGGGCGACCAGGCTGCCGAGGACGAAGACCGCGGCGAGGCCCAGGCCCACGAGGACGGGGCTCAGGACCGGGCGTCGCAGCCCGCCGTCGTGGGTGATCCTGCCCAGGTGCAGCGGACCGGAGACGAAGGCGCCGAGGGTCCACACGGCCGCGAGAGCGAGGGTGCTGACGTAGAACCAGGCACTGCCCGGCTCGATCCGCAGCGAGATCCCGAGGACGACTCCCCCGAGCAGGAGGAAGCCGAGCGCGACCGCCTGTCGGCGGCGCAGCCCCTCACGGGAGTCGCGGTGGTCGCGCGGGACGACGTCCCAGAGCGCACTGCGCAACCAGGTCGGCACCGGATCACCCTTCACGCCGGTGACTCTACGGGGGGTGCGGGCACCCCCCGTAGAGGGCCGGCCACGAGGACCGGAAGAACTGCTGGTGGAACTGCTGGGTCAGCGACGACCGGAGCTGAAGCTCGCGGCGTTGTGGCTGGAGGAGCCACCCGTCGCGCCGCCGGAGGTACGACGCGAGCGACCCTGGCCGCCACCCGCCTGACCACCTGTGGGCTTGCCGCCGGACTTGGCTCCGGACCTGGGAGCGGACTGGCCACGTCCCTGGCCGCCACCGGCGCCACTGCCACCGCGTCGACCGGCACCCGAGCCGCCGCGGCCGCGGCCGCTGCCGCCACCAGAGCGCTGGCCACCGCCGCCACCGGAACCGGAACCGCCGGGAGTCTCGATGATCAGGCCACCGGGGACCAGGACCCGCTCGCCGGGGGCGAGCTGGGCCAGCATCGGGTGGGTGGCGCCCGTGATCTTGGTGGTGGTCGGCTTGATGCCGGCCGCCCGGGTCAGGTCGCGCACGTCGCGGACCTGGTCGTCGGTCATCAGGGTGATCACGGTGCCCGCGGCACCGGCACGCGCCGTACGGCCCGAGCGGTGCAGGTAGGCCTTGTGCTCCATCGGCGGGTCGGCGTGCACGACGGGCGCGACGTCGTCGACGTGGATCCCGCGGGCGGCGATGTCGGTCGCGACCAGGGTCGAGGCGGTGCCGGCGTGGAAGGCATCCATGTTGCGCGTGCGGGCGTTCTGGCTCAGGTTGCCGTGCAGCTCGACGGTGGGGACACCGTTCTTGTTCAGCTGGCGGGTCAGGGCCTTGGCGCCGTGCTTGGTGCGGGTGAAGACGACCGTGCGCCCGGGAGCGCTGGTGAGGTCGGTCAGCACGGAGACGCGGTGCTCGCGGGCCACGTGCAGGACGTGGTGATCCATCTGCGAGATGGGCGACTGCACCGAGTCGGCCTCGTGGGTGACCGGCTGGCTCAGGAAGCGCTTGACGATGACGTCGATCGCGTTGTCGAGCGTGGCCGAGAAGAGCAGGCGCTGCCCGTTCTGCGGAGTCTTGTCGAGCAGGCGGCGCACGGCCGGCAGGAAGCCGAGGTCGGCCATGTGGTCGGCCTCGTCGAGGATGGTGACCTCGATCGCGCCGAGCTCGCAGTGACCCTGCTTGATCAGGTCCTCGAGCCGGCCGGGGCACGCGATGACGACGTCGGCGCCGCGGCGCAGCCCGGCGACCTGCGGGTTCTGGCCCACGCCACCGAAGACGGTCTGCGTGGTGAGGCCGAAGGCCGCGGCCAGCGGCTCGAGCGCCGCCGCGATCTGGCCGACCAGCTCACGGGTCGGGGCGAGGATCAGCGCGCGGGGCGCCTTGGGGCGCGCGGTGCGGCCCGAGTCGCTCAGGCGCGCGACCAAGGGCAGCAGGAAGGCGTAGGTCTTGCCGGAGCCGGTGCGGCCCCGGCCCAGCACGTCGCGACCCGCGAGGGAGTCGGGCAGCGTGGCGGCCTGGATGGGAGTGGGGGAGGTGATGCCGCGCTCGGTCAGGATCTTGACCAGCTGGGCGGGAACGCCCAGCTCGGCGAAGGTCCTGGACGCGTTCGTGGGCGCGGCTGAAGTGGCAACTGCAGAAGACAAAGGGGAATCACTCACGTGTGGTGTGTCTCACCACGCTGGTTCCGTCGGCGACGGAACTGGAGAAGCGAACCTCCGAACGGAGGGGCGCGGTCAAAAGGACCTGCGCGGAAGCCCGAGGCAAGACAGGGCGGGCTACTGCACCCAAGAGTAGGGCAACGGGCCGGTACGACGGCAATCGGCGCGCCCGCGCCACCGTCGTACCAGCCCGTTGGCTGACGAGTACCAGAATTTCGAGCTAGGAGGTCAGCCCGTCCTTGGCGTCCTTGAAGGCGTCCTTGACGTGCTCGCCGGCGTCCTTGACCTTGGCCGAGGCCTGGTCGCCCTTGCCCTCCGCCTCGAGGCTTTCGTCGCCGGTCGCCCGGCCGGTGGCCTCCTTGGCCTTGCCGCCGAGGTCCTCGGCCTTGTTGCCCACCTTGTCGCTGAAGCTCATCTGCAACCTCCGATCGTGAGTCGCGCTGCGGGTGCAGCGCGGGACTCCACTCCCGTGCCCGATCCGGCGTCAGGCAAACCTCAGGACGCCGTCGTCGATGGCGTCCTTGCGGATGGTGCGCACGTCGTGGAGGTAGTTCTGGCGCAGCTTCCACGGCTCCCGGTCGCCCTGCTTGGGCAGCTCGTCGAGCGAGCGCAGCACGTAGCCGGACGAGAAGTCCATGAACGGCGCCTCGACGAGGTCGGCTTCGGCCACCGCGACCACACTGCGCAGGCCGTGCTCGTCAAGGTGGCGCAGCAGCCGGCAGACGTACTCCCCGACCAGGTCGGCCTTGAGGGTCCAGGAGGCGTTGGTGTAGCCGATCGTGAAGGCGAAGTTGGGCACCCCGCTGAGCATCAGGGCCTTGTAGGCGATGGTCTCGGGGATCTTGACCGCCGCGCCGTCCACGGTGAGCTCCAGCCCGCCGAAGGCGCGCAGGTTGAGCCCGGTCGCGGTGATGATGATGTCGGCCTCCAGCTCCTCGCCCGAGGTGAGCCGGATCCCGGTCTCGGTGAAGGTCTCGATCGTGTCGGTGACGACCGAGGCCGTGCCCTCCCGCAGCGAACGGAAGAGGTCGCCGTCGGGCACCAGGCACAGCCGTTGGTCCCACGGGTCGTAGGTCGGCTTGAAGTGGGTGTCCACGTCGACGGTGTCAGGCAGCTGGGCGAGCGTCTGCTTGCGGATGAACCCGCGCAGCCGGTCGGGCCAACGGCGACTGAGCTGGTAGCTCGCCATCGCGATGCCGATGCCCTTCCACCGCACGATCGGGAAGGCAATCCGCTCCGGGAGCCGGGTCAGCCGCCGGGCGATCGGGTCGAGCGCCGGCACGGAGACGACGTACGTCGGGGAGCGCTGGAGCATCGTCACGTGCGCAGCCTCGGTGGCCATCGCCGGAACAAGGGTGACCGCGGTGGCGCCGCTGCCGATCACGACCACCCGCTTGCCGGCGTAGTCGAGCCCCTCGGGCCAGTGCTGCGGGTGCACGACCTGGCCCGCGAACTCAGCGGCCCCCGGGAACTCCGGGGCGTAGCCCTGGTCGTAGTCGTAGTAGCCCGAGCATCCCCACAGGAAGCTCGTGGTCAGCGTGGCCGGCGCACCGTCGTGGTCGACCTCGACGGTCCACCGGGCGGTGGTCGAGTCCCACGAGGCGGCGACGACGCGGTGGCCGTAGCGGACCAGGCGGTCCACGCCGTACTCCCGGGCCACGTCGCGGACGTAGCGCAGGATCGACGGCCCGTCGGCCAGCGCCCGGTCCCCGCGCCAGGGGCGCCACCGGTAGCCGAGGGTGTACATGTCGGAGTCCGAGCGGACACCGGGGTAGCGGAACAGGTCCCAGGTGCCGCCGCTCGCCGCGCGGCTCTCGAGGATCGCCACGCTGCGACCCGGGTGCTGCACGCTCAGCTGACAGGCGGCGCCGATGCCGGACAGTCCGGCCCCGATGATCAGCACGTCGACGTGGTGCTGCTCCTGCTGCTGGGCCTGCTCGGGGTGCGGGTTCGCGCTCATGGAGCAGAACCTACTGGCCAGCTCGCGATCAGGGTCGGGTGTCCCGTCCGCGCAGGGTCAACGGCCCTGTTGATGCCGCTCGCACCGCGACAGAGTCGGAGGTGACCGCTTCCCCGGCGGTCGGGTGAGGAGGACGATCATGGAGATCGAGGTACGCACCGACAACAACATCTCGGGCGTCGACGAGTTGATCCGAAACGTCGAGGACGAGGTGATCCTGGACCTCGAGGAGTTCCGGGACAAGATCACCTCGGTCAAGGTCCACCTCGGTGACGAGAGCCCCGGACGCAAGGGGATCGCCGACATCCGATGCACGATCGAGGTCCGCCCCCGTGGCCACGAGCCCGTCGCGGTGACCCATCGGGCCGCCACGAAGGGCGAGGCCACCCGTGGTGCGGCGCGGCAGATGCACGACCTGCTGGCCCACCTCTTCGGTCGGCTGGACCACCGCCACCCCGGTGCCGACACGATCCGGGGTCGCCGCGCCTGAAGGTTGCGCGAGTCGGCTCGGCTCAGCTGGCGTAGAGCTCCACGAAGCGGGCCAGCAGCCGGTGCGGTTCGGTGACGCGGCCGACGCGGGCGCGGGCCAGGACCGCGTCCGCGTCGGCCGGGTCGAAGTAGCCGTGGTGGCGGTAGACGTCGATGCGGTGGCAGAGCCCGTCGACGTCGAGTTCTGGGTGGAACTGGGTGGCGTAGACGTTGCGGCCGAGCCGGAACGCCTGGACCGGGCAGGCATCCGACGATGCCAGCAGCACCGCGCTTGCGGGCATCCGGGCGACCGCCTCCTTGTGCCCGACGAACGCCTCGAAGCTCGCGGGCAGGACCCCGAGCAACGGGTCGGCCGCACCCGCCTCGGTCAGCCGGACGGGCACCGCGCCGATCTGCTCCCCGTAGGTCCGGTCCACCAGGCCGCCGGCGAGAGTGCCCAGCGTGCCGATGCCGTAGCAGGTGCCCAGAAAGGGGAAGTCCTCCGCGACGACCCGCAGCGCGAGGGCTCGGAGCTCGGCCTCGGCGCGCTGCTGGACCAGCGTCTTGAGCTCGGCGGGGTCGCTGATGTTGAACGGACTGCCCCCCAGGACGATCCCGGACCAGTCATCGAGGTCGATCTCGCCCAAGGGTGCCGCCTCCAGCCGGATCCGGCGTACGTCGTCCTCGGCGAGGCCCGAGAAGCGGAGCATCGCGGCGTACTCGCTGGCGGCGACGTCATCCTCCGCGCGGGTGCCGAGAAAGAGGAAGGGCTTCACGTCCGCAGTTTCTCAGGCTTGAGCCCCGCGACGGGAACCGGCGACCGTCGACGGACGACGGGGGTGCGGGCGTCGTCGTCAGACCTGGACGGCGGCCCCGCTCTCGATCAAGGCGTCGACGTCGTCGATCCCCCAGGCCGTCAGCGCGTCGCGGGTCTCGGCACCGGCCTCGGCCGAAGGCGCGGTGGTCAGGGTCGCCCGGGTGCGCGAGAAGCGCGGGGCCGGCTGCGGCTGCACCAGCCCGTGCTTCTCGACGAACACCTCACGGGCCGCCATGTGCGGGTGCCGGGGCGCCTCGGAGAGCTTGACGACCGGGGCGACACAGGCGTCGGTGCCGTCGAAGACCTCGGTCCACTCCGCCATCGTGCGGGTCGCGAAGGTGTCGGTGATCAGGGTGCGCAGGGCCTCGTTGTTGGCCGGGTCGTAGCGGTCCGGAACCTCGTCCTTGATGCCCAGCAGGTCGACGAAGACGTCGTAGAACTGCGGCTCCAGGGCACCCACGGACATGTGCCTGCCGTCGGCGGTCTCGTAGAGGTCGTAGTAGGCGGCGCCGCCGTCGAGCAGGTTTGCCGCGCGTTCCTCGGTGAAGGTGCCGGCGGCGACGAAGGCCGCGCTCATCGCGTTGAGGTGGGCGGTACCGTCGACGATCGCAGCGTCGACGACCTGGCCCGCACCGCTGAGCCGGGCCTCGAGGAGGGCGGCGAGGATGCCGATGACGAGGTACGTCGAGCCGCCGCCGAAGTCGCCGACGAGGTTGGCCGGGAAGTGCGGTCGCGCCTTGTCCTGACCTAGCCCGAAGAGCGTGCCGGTGATGGCGATGTAGTTCATGTCGTGTCCGGCCGCATGCGCCAGCGGACCGTCCTGGCCCCAGCCGGTCATCCGCCCGTAGACCAGGCGCGGGTTGACCGCGTGGCAGTCGTCGGGGCCGAAGCCGAGCCGCTCGGCCACGCCGGGGCGCATCCCCTCGACCAGCACGTCGGCCTGCGCCACCAGGTCGAGCACGGTGACGACGGCGTCGGGCGCCTTGAGGTCAAGGGCGACGCTGGGCCGCCCTCGGTTGAGCAGGTTGTGGGGGCCACCCGCGAGGAGCTGGCCGCCCGGGCGCTCGACGCGGATCACGTCGGCGCCGAGGTCCGCGAGGATCATGCAGGCGTGGGGTCCGGGGCCGATGCCGGCGATCTCGACGACCTTGACGCCGCGCAGCGGACCGGTGCCTTGACCGAGTTGGTAGCTCATGGCGCCGATCATGACAGATTCACTGTCAGGGTCGGGAGGGCGTCCGCCGGTCAATGCGGTGCCTGCGACGTACCAGGCACGTCACGGGCACCACATTGTTCCTTCTCCACAGGTTGCCCCGACTCACTGGCGTGGCGACCGTGCCGCGCCCACTCTCGTGACAATGGACGACGACGCGCTGGCCCGGCTGCTCGCGGAGCAGAGCGGTCTCGTCGCGCGCCGGCAGGTGCTGGCACTCGGCGGTCGGCCCTGCGACCTCGAGCGCCTGGTGCGCCGGCGCGAGTGGGTCCGGGTCCTGCCGGGCGTCTTCCTGCACCACACCGGCGAGCCGACCTGGCTCCAGCGTGCGTGGGCGGGCGTCCTGCTCCACTGGCCCGCGGCCCTGGACGGCGAGTCGGCCCTGAGCGCGTCCGTGGGTCCGGGGTGGCGACGGCACCGCGAGGAGTCGCCGATCCGGATCGCGGTGGACGAGAGCCGCAAGATTGCCCCGGTGGCCGGCTACGTCGTGCGCAGGACCGCGAGCTTCAGCGCGTTGGTCCAGTGGAATCTCGGGCCGCCGCGCGTCCGGGTCGAGGAGGCTGCCCTCGACGTGGCGGCCCGCACACCCACCGACCTCGGCGCGGTCGCGCTGTTGGCTGACGTCTGCCAGTCCCGCCGCACGACGGCCGCGCGACTGCTCGAGGCACTGGCGGATCGTCGACGGCTGCGGCGCCGTGAGTGGCTGGACCTGGTCCTGCACGACCTCGCCGACGGCACCTGCTCGGTGCTGGAGCACGGCTACCTCACCCGGGTGGAGCGGGCCCATGGTCTGCCGAGAGCGCATCGACAGCTTCGGGCCGCCTCTGGGCTCGGGCTCACCCTGCGCGATGTCGACTACGACCCGCTGCGGCTCGTCGTCGAGCTGGACGGTCGCCTCTTCCACGACTCAGCCGCGCAGCGGGACCGGGACCTCGACCGCGACCTCGACGCCGCCGTCGACGGCCGACACACCGTCCGGCTCGGGTGGGGCCAGGTCTTCGACCGAAGCTGCCGCACGGCGGGGCGGGTCGCCACGCTCCTGATCGAGCGGGGTTGGACCGGGACCGCCTGCCGCTGCGGCCCGGGATGCTCGCTGTGACCCACAAGCCGGTCGCGGCGACGTACCAGGCACGTCAGAACTACCGGCTTGTCCCACGCGGTCAGCCGGGCAGGACCCGGCGCAGGAACTGCCGGGTCCGCTCCTCGCGGGGCTCGGTGAAGATCCGCTCCGGCGTCCCCTGCTCGAGGATCCGGCCCTCGCTGAGGAAGCAGACGCTGGTGGCGACCTCGCGGGCAAAGCTCATCTCGTGGGTCGCCAGGATCATCGTGGTCCCCTGCTCAGCCAGGTTGCGCACGATCCTCAGCACATCGCCGACCAGCTCGGGGTCGAGCGCCGCCGTGATCTCGTCCAACAGCAGGAGCTGTGGTCGCGTACAGAGCGCCCGGACCAGCGCCGCCCGCTGCTGCTGGCCTCCCGACAACCGGTCGGGGTGCTTGCCCGCCTGGTCGGCGAGGCCGAACTGCCCCAGCAGATCCCGAGCGCGTTCCTCGGCCTCGGCCCGGCCCAGCCCGTGCACCTTGCGCGGCGCGAGGGTGCAGTTGTCGAGGATGCTGAGGTGCGGGAAGAGGTTGTAGGACTGGAAGACCATCCCCATCCGGCTGCGCACCTCGCGCCGGTCGACACGCGGGTCGGAGACCTCGACCCCGTCGAGACGGATCACCCCGTCGTCGATCTCCTCCAGCAGGTTCAGACAGCGCAGCAGCGTCGACTTGCCCGACCCGGAGGAGCCGATCAGGCAGACCACGTCATGGGTGTCGACGGTGAGGTCGACGTCGGCGAGCACCACCCTGTCGCCGTACGTCTTGCGCAGGTCGCTGACCTCGAGCACGGCGTTCATCGCGAGCCCCGCTCTCGCTGCGCGGCCCGGCGCCCGAGCCAGTCGGTGGCGCGCGCCAGCGGCACGGTCAGGGCGACGAAGAAGGCTGCGGTGACCAGGTAGGGCGTGAAGTTGAAGTTGTAGTTGCCGTAGTCGGCGGCCACGTAGAGCGCCTCGAAGACGCCGACGGTGCCGACGAGGGCGGTGTCCTTCTGGAGCGAGACGAAGTCGTTGAGCAGCGGAGGTACGACACGGCGCAGCGCCTGGGGCAGGACGACGAACCGCATCGTCTGAGCCCGGCCCAGCCCCAGGGTCTCCGCGCTGGCCACCTGCGAGGGGTGGATGGAGTCGATGCCGGAGCGGATCACCTCGGCGACGTAGGCGCCGTACGACAGGACCAGCGCGGCCGTGCCCAACCAGAAGAAGCTGGTGGTGATGCCCGTCAACCCGAGCGCCGGGATGCCGAACGCGAAGACGAAGACCACCAAGATCGTGGGCATCCCGCGGAAGAGGTCGGTGTAGACCACGGCGAGGAAGCGCGCCGGCGTCAGCCACGGGGAGACGCTGCCGCGCGTCACCGCGACGAGGCCGCCCAGCAGCAGGATCAGGGGCTCGGCGACCAGGAACATCTTGACGTTGATCCAGAAGCCCTTGGCGATGTCGGGGAAGGCAGCCTTCGCGTCCGGCCAGGACAGGAAGGTCTCGCGGAAGCGCGGCCAGCCCGGTGAGCTGACGACACCGACCACCAGGGCTCCGATGACGACGACCGTGACCGCGGTCGCGACGAAGACCCCCCGGCGGTGCAGCGACCGACGGACCCGGGCCCGCTCGAGCTCGCGGTCACTCGGGGTCCAGAGGTCGGTCGTCACCGTCGCCCGGGCGGGGTCACCGGCGGGGTCACTGGAGGACAGGGACATCGACGGTGTCGGAGAGCCACTTCGCCTGGATCGCGTCGAGGCTGCCGTCGTCGCGCAGCTCGCTCAGCGCCTGGTTGACGCACGGCACCAGGTCGCTGCCCTTGCCGAAGAGCATCCCGAACTCCTCCTGCTCGCCGGTCGCCTGGAACTGCCCGGCGATGGTGCTGCCGGGGATCTCGACGGCCGTGATGTAGAACGCCGTCGGGAGGTCGGTGACGATCGCGTCGACCTGACCGTTGAGCAAGGCCTGCTTGGCGACGTTGGTGTTCGGGAAGACCAGCGGGTCCTCGGCGGGCTGGATCTCGTCGCGGATGGCGGTGAGGCTCGTCGTGCCGGTCTGGGCGCCGAGCTTGAGACCGGCGAGATCCGTGAGGGAGGTGGGCGTGGCGCCGTTCTTCTTCAGCGTGATGACCGCCTGAGCGGCGGCGTAGTAGCCGTCGGAGAAGTCCACCACCTGAGCTCGCTTGGGGGTGATCGAGATCTGGTTGATGTCGAAGTCGAAGCGCTTGGTGCCGGGAGCGTAGGAGTTGTTGAACGGCACCTTGACCCAGGTGACGTCGCCCTGCGCGAAGCCCAGCTTGTCGGCGACCGCGTAGGCCACGGCGGACTCGAAGCCCTTGCCGTTGGTGGGGTCGTTGTTGCTGAACCACGGCTCGTAGGCCGGGGTGTCGGTGGCGATGGTCAGCGAGCCGTCGCTGAGGTACGTCGCGTCCGCCGCGCACTCGGCGGCGGTCTTGGTCGTGCTCTCCGTCGGCGCGGTCGTGGGCTCCGCGGCCGGGGCGCAGGCCCCGACGGCGAGCAGCAGGGGCAGGACGACGAGGGATCCACGCGTGCGCATGGACGAATCGTAGGGTTTCAGTGGTGCGCGTGACCATGCATCTCGTGAACCACCGCGTGGCCCTTCCCGCGGCCGATCATCGCGTGGTTCACCGGCACGGTGAGCACGAAGGCGATGGCCAGGCTCGCACCGAGGCTGATCCAGAACAGGGCGTCGACCAGGGTCGCGGCCATCGCGCTCGGCCAGACCAGCAGGAAGCCGTTGTCGACGACCTCCATGGTGAGGATCGAGACGGTGTCGGCCGCCAGGGCGATGCGGATCGCGGCCGGCACGCCGAGCCCGGCCCGGCGTACGCCGGAGAAGGTGAGCAGGTAGCCGAAGAAGAAGGCCAGGGTGACGGACAGCACGATGCTGCCGAGGTTGCCCCACCCCCACCAGGTCGCTAGGACCATGCCCAGCACCTCACCGATGGCACAGCCGGTCAGGCAGTGCCGGGTCGCAGAGATCGCGGTCTTCCAGGAGTCATTCATGCGGCCATGATACCCCCTGGGGGTATTGGGTTGACGCGAGTCACCGGAACTGCGCAGATGATCGGCTGATGCAGCGGGCCGAAGGGTCGCGCAGCCGGAACTCGCATATGACCGGCTGATGTAGCCGGCCGACGGGTGGCGCGACCGGAACTGCGCATATGACCGGCTGATGCAGCCGGCCGAAGGGTGGTGCGACCGGAACTGCGCATATGACCGGCTGATGCAGCCGGCCGATGAGTGTGCCAGCCTGAAGTGGCCCCACTTGGGGTCGTAGTGCTGGCTTGAAGTGGCCCCACCCTCGACCTACCAGTCCCCGTACTTTCGTGTCCGTCTGCCAAGGCGAACGACGAG
>JBKJLD010000069.1:0-35107 GCA_046597165.1 Nocardioides sp. | reverse complement strand
GCTCGACGAGGCGGAACATCAGGTCCAACCGCTGGTCGGAGAGCCCGCTGGCCCGCGACGCCCGCAACGCCCTGCGGGAGCTGCCCGAGCTGCGGGCCAGCGGGCTCTCCGACCAGCGGTTGGACCTGATGTTCCGCCTCGTCGAGCGGCTCGACGGGCTGCCCCGCCACATCGCCGTCCACCCCTGCGGGGTGCTGCTCTCGGACGCCACGCTGCTCGACCGCACCCCGGTGGAGGCGAGCTACGCCGGCTTTCCGATGAGCCAGTTCGACAAGGACGACGTCGAGGACCTCGGGCTGCTCAAGCTCGACGTGCTCGGCATCCGCATGCAGTCGGCGATGGCCCACGCCCTGAGCGAGATCAAGCGGGTCGACGACGTGGAGATCGACCTCGACGACGAGGCCCAGGTGCCCTTCGACGACGAGACGACCTTCGCCCTGATCTCGTCGGCCAAGACCCTCGGGGTCTTCCAGATCGAGTCTCCCGGACAGCGTGAGCTGGTCGGCAAGTCCGGCATCGAGAGCTTCGAGGAGATCATCACCGACATCTCGCTGTTCCGGCCCGGCCCGGTCAAGAGCGACATGATCACCCCCTACCTCAACGCCAAGCAGGGCTGGCGTTCCCCGTCGTACCTCCACGAGGACCTGCGCCCGATCCTGGGCTCCACCCAGGGAGTGGTGGTCTTCCACGAGCAGGTGATCGAGATCATCGCCCGGTTCGCCCGCATCTCCTACGCCGAGGCCGACGAGAAGCGGCGCTCCCTCGGCGATGTCGAGGGGATGGCTGCGACGCGGCTCTGGTTCTTCCCGCGGGCGCTCGCCCACGGCTACTCCCTCGCCGTGGTCGAGGGGATCTGGACGGTGCTCGAGGCGTTCGCGTCGTTCGGTTTCTGCAAGGCGCATGCGGCCGCGTTCGCGCTGCCGACCTACCAGTCGGCGTGGCTCAAGGCGCACTGGCCGGCGCACTTCCTGGCGGGGGTGCTCACCCATGACCCGGGGATGTACCCCAAGCGGCTGATCCTCGACGACGTCCGTCAGCTCGACATCGCGGTCCTGGGGCTCGACGTGAACGCCAGTGAGCAGGCCTACGTCGTGGAGAGGTTCGCCGGCGACGCGGGAGGCTACCTGGGCATGGGGTACGGCATCCGGTTGGCGCTCGCCGAGGTCAAGGGGATCAGCGCGGCCGAGGTCAACCGCGTTGTGGCGGCCCGGCCCTACCACTCGCTCAGCGACTTCTGGCAGCGTGCCCAGGTGTCCCGACCGATCGTCGAGCGGCTGGTGCTGGCCGGTGGGTTCGACTCGATCTACGCGATCGGCTCGCCCCGGGTGGACGGGGTCGGACGCCGCGGCAAGGTGACCCGGCGCGACCTGCTGCTCCAGGTCGCCGAGCTGGACCGGCACGCCAGGGCGACCGACCGGGTCGGCCGGGGCCGGGGGCTGGCCAGCAGGGGAGTGTCGGGCAGGGGATCCCCGGCCCGGGTGCCGGCTCCGGGGTCCGGGGTCGAGACCGTGGCGGCCGAGCGCCACACCCTGGCGGCCCCGGGCATCTGGGCCCAGGCGGCGGCCCAGTCCCGGTCGACGCCGACCCCACCCGCGGTGACCTCGGTGCAGCTCGCCCTCGACCTCGGCGACGAGCCCGGGGAGGGCCAGGTCAGCGGCCTGCCCGAGCTGAGTGTGGAGGAGAAGATGCGGGCCGAGCTGGAGATCCTCGGCCTGGACGCCAGCCGGCACGTCGTCGAGACCTACGCCGACTTCCTCGACGCCCTCGGGGTCACCCGCAGCAAGGAGCTGCTGACCCGCAGGAGCAAGGCCGAGCTGCTGGTGGCCGGGGTCAAGGTCGCCACCCAGACGCCACCGATCCGGTCCGGGCGCCGGGTCATCTTCCTGACCCTGGACGACTCGACCGGTCCGGTCGACGCGACCTTCTTCGAGGACGCCCAGGGCCCCTACGCCGCCACCGTCTTCCACTCCTGGCTGCTGGTCGTGCGCGGCGAGCTGCGCCGGACCGGTCGGCGTGGGGTCTCGCTGCGGGCCACCGGGTGCTGGGAGCTGCCCGAGCTCTTCGCCCTCTGGCGGGCGGCCCCCACCGCCGAGGAGGGGCTGGCCGCGGTCCGGGCGGTGATGGCGGTGGTGCCCGAGGGGTTCGCCGGGGTGGGCATCGAGACTGCGGTCACCGGGGCCGCGGAGAGCCGGTCGACCCGTCCGGTGATGGCCCAGCACCGGGTGCTGGTCCACTCCAGCGGGTTCAAGGTCTCGCCGTACGCCGACATCAAGCCGGCCGGCGAGGCCGTCAAGTCCGAGGGCGGCCTCAACCGCTCGCTCGGTCCGGCCGTCGACCGCAAGCTGTGGCACCGCAGCCCCGGGAGTCCCGGATGACCGGGCTCCACGTGCCTCTAGGGTGGTACGCATGTCAGCCAGCGAGCGCGCCAGTGAGCGCCCCAGCGAGCGCAGGGGTGCGGCCCGCACCGCGGTGGTGTGGGAGGCGCTACGACCGGTCCTGGTCGTCGACGATGCCGGCCAGGACGTTGGCCACGACGTCTTGGACATCGGGGGCGGGACCGGTGGGTTCGCTGTCCGGGTCGCCGAGCTCGGCCACCGGGTCTCGGTCATCGACCCCAGCCCCGACGCGCTCGCCTCGCTCGACCGACGGGCTCGCGAGCGTGGGGTGGCGGTGGCCGGACGTCAGGGCGACGTCACCGATCTGCTCGAGGTCACCGGCCCCGAGAGCGCCGACGTGGTGCTCTGCCACGGCGTCCTCGAGGTCGTCGAGGACGCCGCCGCCGCGCTGGCCACGATCCGGCAGGTACTTCGTCCCGGAGGCGCACTCAGCCTCCTGGTCGCCCAACGGCACGCCGCGGTCATCGCCCGCGCCATGGCCGGCCACTTCACGCAGGCTCTTGCGCTCCTCGACGACACCCGAGGGCCGTCCGGCCGGTCCGGACGACGCTTCACCCACGACGAGATCACCGAGCTGTTGGCCGACGCGGGCTTCGAGATCGCGGGCGTGCACGGGGTGCGCGTCTTCGCCGACCTCGTCCCCAGCTCGCTGCTCGACCTGGAGCCCGGGGCCACCGCTGCCCTGGTCGAGCTCGAGCACGCCGTCTCGACCCGCTCCGAGTACCTCCCCCTGGCGACCCAGCTGCACCTGCTCTGCCGCTAGGGCCTCGGGAGGGGGCTCCCGTGCCTGAACTCCCCGGTTCCGAGCGCCCCGGGGCCGACCACTCCGCCGGCTGCCCGATCCTGCACATCGACATGGACGCCTTCTACGCGTCCGTGGCGACCCGGGGTCGCCCGGAGCTCCAGGACGTGCCCGTCATCGTGGGCGGCGGGCACCGCGGGGTGGTCCTCTCGGCCAACTACCTCGCCCGCCGGCACGGCGTGCGCTCGGCGATGCCGACCTCCCGGGCCCGCAGGCTCTGCCCGCAGGCGGTGGTGATCGCCCCCGACTTCGAGGAGTTCGGGCAGGTGTCGGCCTCGGTGATGGAGAACTTCCGCCGGGTCACGCCGCTGGTCGAGGTGGTCTCCCTGGACGAGGCGTTCCTCGACGTGCGCGGTTCGACCCGGCGGCTGGGCTCGCCGCGCGCGATCGCCGAGCAGCTGCGGGCGACCATCCACGACGAGCAGGCGATCACCTGCTCGGTCGGGGTTGCCGCCACGGTGCCGGTGGCCAAGATCGCCAGCCGCCGTGCGAAACCCGACGGGGTGCTGGTGGTGCCACCCGACGCGATCACCTCGTTCCTGCACCCGCTCGACGTGGGAGAGCTGTGGGGAGTGGGGGAGAAGACCCAGGCGATGTTGTACCGGCTGGGGATCCACACGGTGGGCGAGGTCGCGCACACCCCGCTGCGCACCCTGCAGCGGGCGGTGGGCGCGAGCCTCGGCAACCAGCTGCACGAGCTCGCCTGGGGGGCCGGGCGCCGGGTGGTCACCCCGCGACGCGGTCCCGACGAGCCCGACAAGTCGATGGGGGCCGACGAGACCTTCGGGCGCGACACCGACGACCGCGCGGTCATCGTGCGGGAGCTGCTGCGGCTGTCGGCCAGGGTCGCCGGCCGGATGCGGGTCGCGCGGGTGGCCGGCCGCACGGTCACGGTCAAGGTGCGGTTCGCCGACTTCACCACGATCACCCGCTCGCGAACCATGCCCGAGGCGACTGACGTGACCCAGGAGATCTACCGCACCGCGACCGGCCTGTACGACGCACTCGGACTGCAGCGGGCCCGGATCCGGCTGGTGGGGGTCAGGGTCGAGGGGCTGGTGCCCCGGGAGAGCGTTCAGCGTCAGCTGGTCCTGGGGGAGCGTGAGAGGGGGTGGTCCGAGGCCGACCGGGCGGTGGACCGGGCGACCCGCAGGTTCGGGGCGACAGCTCTGAGACCGGCCAGCCTGCTGCCCTGAGCGGCCACGGGCCGCATCCTGCGAGGCGCAGGCCACGGTTCCATCACAAAAATCCCCATCCCGCCTACCGGGATCACCAAGCGCTGCCTAGACTTGAACAACGCCGGGTCGGGGGAAGACGACTGGGCCCAGATTCAACCCCCTGTGGAGGAACGGTGCCGCTCTCCGAAGAGGAGCTCCGACTGCTCGAGCAGATGGAGCGCGCCCTCGTGGAGGAGGACCCCAAGCTCGCCTCCACCCTGAGGGGCACCTCACTGCGGCGCTCGGTCCGCCGTCGCGCCATCGTGGCCGGTGCCTGCTTCGCCCTCGGGGTCACAGTCCTGATGACCGGCGCCATCACTGAGCTCTGGGTGGTCGGCATCGTCGGCTTCGTGATCATGCTCGCCTCGGCCACCATCGCCGTCACCGCGCTGCGCGGCCAGCAGGGCAATCAGGCCGACCCGCGCGGCGCCAGCCACCCGTCTCGCGGGTTCACCGTCATCGACGGTGGTCGGACCGGGCGCTCCCGCCGCTCGCGCCGCAGCTCCTCGGAATCCTTCATGGACCGGATGGAGAGCCGGTGGCGTCGACGCCGTGACGAGGGCGGCGGCTTCTAGCCGAGCGGGCCCCAGTTTCCCCGCAAACTCAGCCGAGCGGGCCCCAGTTTCCCCTTGGCTCAGCCCACGTGGTCGACGACCCCGCCGTACCGCGCCTGCACCGGCTGCTGGCTCTGTCGACGCGACGAACGATGGACCGGTGTGAGCACCGAGCGCGGCCACCAGTCGGCGCGGCGCCGGTTGGATCGGGCCGCCCCGCCTCGCAGCGCCGCCAGGCAGGTTTCGGCCTCCGCCCGCAGTCCGGCCCCCCGGGTGGCGTCCGCGGCGGGGTCGAGGCGGGCGTAGCGCAACAGTTCCAGTGCCCGCACGATCCGGTCGAGCGCGACCACGGCCTCGGGGGCCCGGTCGGGCCCGTGCCCGGGCCGCTCCTCGGTATCGGGTCCGACCGGCGCCCCGAAGTGCTCGACCAGGCGCCCTGCGGTCTCGCGGGGGGAGCGGCCCTCGGGCCAGGGCACCCCGAGGTCGATGGCAGTGGCCCGCAGCTCGGCCCAGGCCGCCTCGACGCCGGCACCCAGACGATGCTCACGACGACGCAGCCGCAGGGTGCGCGGGAGCAACAGCAGAAGAGCCACCACGAGCCCACCGCCCAGCGTCCCCGCGAGCGGTCCCCATGGGAGACCGGACCCCACGTCGCCCGAGGTGGACCCGGCCGAGGACTTGCTCGGCGAGGCGCTCGCGCTGACGCCGCGGCTGGGCAGCTCGTCACTGGGCCGGGGGTTGCCGGGCTGGCCGCCAGGGTTGATGACCGGGACGACCTGGGTGGTGTACCCCGGGACGTTGCTGGCGCGTCCGGCGGGCGTGGGTTCGAAGCGGACCCAGCCGGACCCGGGGAAGAAGAGCTCGGGCCACGCGTGCAGGTCGTGGGCGCTGTACTCCCACGTGTCCGGACCCACGCGGGTCGGTTGCAGGAAGCCCACGGCCACGCGGGCCGGGATCCCCAGGATCCGGGCCATCACCGCCATCGCCGAGGCGAACTGCTCGCAGTAGCCGGTGCGGCCGTCCTCTCCCTCGACCAGGAAGTGCACCAGGTCGTCGGTGCCGTTGCCCGGGGCCACCTTGGTGTCATAGGTGAAGCCGCCGGTCTCGCGGAACCACTCCTGGAGTGCGACCGCCTTCTCGAAGCGCGACGGCGCGTCCCGGGTCACCCCGTTGGCGAGGTTGCGCACGGTCGAGGGGATGCCGGGGGGGAGCTCGGTGAACGCCTTGCTCACCAGCCCGGACGAGGACGTCGCCCGGGCCATGGCGACTGCGGACAGCTGGAGGCGAACGCTGGTCATGGAGTAGGTGAGCCCGGCCGTGGAAAGCCCCTTCTCGCTGGCGATGAAGTCCATCGTCGCGCTGTCGTAGCGCCAGTCGCCGGGCGCGTCGGCCCGGGTGACGGGGTACTCGACGGGTAGCCAGGTGGAGGAGAACTGAGGCGTTACCGCGACCTCGTAGTGGTACGGCACCCGGGGCACCGTCGAATCGACGCCGACGAGGGCGGGCAGCTCGCCGTCCGCGAGCTGGTCGGTCGGCACGTCTCTGTCGCCTGAGCTCCACTCGTTGGCGGAGAACCGGTTGAGCACCGAGATGCGCAGGTACGACGGGCTGGGGTCGTCGGTGGTGATCCGCAGCAACGCGATGTCCTCGCCGAGGCTCAGGTCACGGCGCAGGTCGGTCATCGGGTTGTCGATCCGGATGTCGGAGGAGCCGCCGGGGCCCTGGCCGAGGTCGAAGAGGTGCAGGCTGAGCGTCGGGACGAGCAGAGGCACCACAATGGCGAGGGCAGTCGCCACGCCCCCGATGGTGCCGGCGGTGGTGCGGACCATGCCGGTCGCGACTCCGAACCCGGACGGGTCCACCGCCGCCGGGTCCTCGCCGAGCGGGCGCCCCCAGCGCGCGACCTGCTCGCTCTCCTGCAGGAAGAGCAGCCCGAGGAAGCCGGCCGCGGTCAGCGTGAAGACCCACCACGCGACGCCTCCGCCGAGCAGGCTGACGGGAATGCTGTAGATGGCCAGCAGCGGGAGCCCCGCGAGCGGCACCCGACGCAGGGTGCAGGCCAGCAGGTCGACCAGCAGGAGACAGAGCAACCCCCCGAGGATGAGGAGTGGGTGCACGCCCGGGACCTGGGCGGGCACCGGTGCGGCGTACTTGTCGGCGCTCGAGAACGCGTCCGAGAGTCCCGTCGCGAGCCGCTCCCATGCGGCGCCGACCGGAATCGGTGAGCCACTGAGCTGGGCGCTGGCCACCAGGGCGGCGATCAGCAGCTGGAGCCCGACGACCAGGGGTGCCGGGACCCGCCACCAGCGCGCCAGCGCACCGGTGCCGGCGATCACCGCAGCGAGGATGAACAGGGGGCCGAGGAACCGGCCCGGGGCCTGGGTGAAGCCGCGCCACGAGAACATCGCGACCCAGGTGGTGGCCGCGGCGGTGAGCGCCAGCCCGGCTCCGGGGGCGAGGCCACCGCGGCTCCGGTTCACTGCGCCGCTCCCGTGCTCACCGCGGGCCCACTCAGGGGGCCGCCGCCGACGCGGCCGCTCCGGCTCGCGCTGCGGCCGAGCTCCTGCCAGACGACGTCGAGCCGGTCCCGCGGTCGCAGCGGGACCGCGCGCCAGCCCTGCTGGGTGAGGGCGGTGCTCGCTCCGCCGCTGGTGGACGTGGTGGCGACCCAGGCGTCGACGTCCAGCGCGACCGCCATCGCGGAGCCGGCCTGGTGCTGCATCCGGCGCAGGATCGCGATGTCGATCGCCTCGATGTTGCCGAAGACGGCCACGGTCAGGCCGCCGTGGGCGCCCTCGGCGAGCCACCCGGTGTCGAGCTGGGGCTGATGGACCGCATCGACGACGGCCAGGGCCTCGAGCAGGGGACCGGTGTTGAGGTCGGAGTCACGGAAGTGCCAGGCGCTGTTCGGGTCCTCGCCAGTGGCCGTGACCAGCCGCACCGTGAAGCCACGGTGGCTCAGGTGCACCGCGATCGAGGCGGCCGCCGACACCGCGGCCTCGAGCGACGAAGCAATGCCCTGGCCGCGGTGCGAGCGCAGCCGGTTGTCGAGGAAGAGAGTGGCCCGCGACTGCCAGGGCTGCTCCTCGCGGCGCACCATCAGCTCGCCGACCCGGGCCGAGCTGTGCCAGTGCACGCGGCGCAGGTCGTCGCCGCGGCGGTACTCCCGGACGGTCACGTCCTCGGCACTCCCGATCGCAAAGGCCCGCGGCCGGTTGTCACCCGAGCCGGTCCACGCACCCCCGAGCGGGATGTTGGGCAGCAGCACCGTGCGCGGTGTGACGGTGAGCGGGACCGTCGTACGGAACGACCGGCCCAGCTCGACCAGGCCGAACGGGTCGCTGACCCGGACCGACATGGGGCCGATCTCGAAGCGGCCCCGGACGTCGGAGCGCACCTGGTAGCTGACGTGCCGGCGCCAGCCGTGACCGATCCCCTCGAGGACGAAGCGGGGGCGGGTGCCCAGCACGTACGGAACATGATCCTCGAGGAGCAGGACGCCGCTCGGGGTCCGGCCCTCGTTGGTGAGGGCCAGGTTGACCCGGGCCGGCTGGCCCGCGGCGACCAGCTGCGGAGTGACGGTGCGCACCAGAGCCAGGCGGTAGCGGCTGCGCCCGATGACGGCTGCGGTCACCAGGGGCAACGCCAGCACCAGGACGCCGACGCGCGTGAGGGCGGGCTGTCCCAGGATGACGGCGCAGACAACCGCGGTGACTCCCGCAGCCAGGAACGCCCGTCCGCGGACGGTCAGGCCGGCGAGCGCTTCACGCACGGTTCCCCTCGGGGACGGGGACCGCGGCAACGATGCTGTCGAGGATCGTGGTCGTCGACCGTCCGCTCATCGCGGCCTCGACGCTCGGCAGCAACCGGTGAGCGAGCACGGGCCGCGCCAGGGTGTGGACGTCGTCGGGCAGCACGTAGTCGCGGCCGTGGATCGCAGCCATCGCCTTGGCTGCCCGCACCAGGTGCAGGGTCGCGCGAGGCGATGCGCCCAGGGTGAGCTCCTCGGAACGCCGGGTCGCGCTGGTGAGGGCCACGGCGTAGCGCTGCACGGCGTCGGAGACGTAGACCTGCCCCACGATGCCGGTCAGCTTGCGCACCTCGGCCGCATCGGTCACCGACTCCAGGTCGTCGAGCGGGTTGCGACCGGTGTGCGAGTCGAGCATCGCCAGCTCGGCGGCCTCGACCGGGTAGCCCACGGAGACGCGAGCCATGAAGCGGTCCCGCTGGGCCTCGGGGAGGGCGTAGGTGCCCTCCATCTCGATCGGGTTCTGGGTGGCGATGACCATGAACGGTGTGTCGAGCTGGTAGGTCGTGTTGTCGACCGTGACCTGACGCTCCTCCATGCACTCCAGCAGCGCGCTCTGGGTCTTGGGAGAGGCCCGGTTGATCTCGTCACCCAGCACGATGTTGGCGAACACGCCGCCGGGTCGGAACTCGAACTCGCGGGTGTTCTGGTTGAAGACCGAAACCCCGGTCACGTCCGAGGGCAGCAGGTCGGGGGTGAACTGGATCCGGCGCACCGAGGAGTCGATGCTGCGGGCGAGCGCCTTGGCCAGCATCGTCTTGCCGACTCCCGGGACGTCCTCGATGAGGAGATGACCCTCGGCCAGCAGCACCACGATCGCCGACGAGACGACGTCCGGCTTCCCCTCGATCACCCGCTCGATGTTGGTGCGGATGCGTCCCACGACGCGGGTCACCGTCTCGATGTCCGCGCCCCCCGTGCTCGGTGCTCCCACGTCGCTTTCCTTCCTCTCGACCCCCGAGGGGCCGGTGTCGACAACCGTTTCGGCCCTCGACTGCTGCCTGGCTCAACCGTAGGCCGTCCCGGAAACATACGCGCGGTCCTCGTCGATGGTTCTGACTCCTGCGGTCACGGTTTGGTTGCGGATTTGGTGGAGGATCCACCATTCCCCACGTTTCCCTCCATTTTCCTCCACCGCGGCACCCCAGCGCACCCCACCTCGGCTCGCAGGGGTCGAGCCGCGCCCCGTTTGCGCCTTCACCTGCGCGGATCCGACTCGGCGGGCGGGGCCGTCCCGTCGTACGCCGGACCCGGGACGCCGCCCAGTTCGCGGGCAAAACGCGCAGTTTGTGGTTGACGGTGGAGGGATGTGGAGTAAAGTGGTGCGCAGTGGAGGAACCGCCCGTCCCAGGGTGGAAGGGGAGGTGCTCGATGTTCTTCATGGGCACCTACACCCCCAAGCTCGATGAGAAGGGGCGGCTGTTCCTCCCGGCCAAGTTCAGGGACCAACTGGCGGAAGGGCTCGTGGTGACTCGAGGACAGGAACGCTGTCTGACGGTGTGGCCGATGGCCGACTTCATGGACCTCACCCGCCGCGCACAGGAAGCTCCGGTCACGGTGAAGGGCGCGCGGGACTACACCCGTTTCCTCTTCGCCGGCGCCTCGGAGGAGACCCCCGACAAGCAGGGCCGGATCTCGATCACGCCGATGTTGCGCGAGTACGCCTCGCTCAACCGCGACGTGGTCGTCATCGGCGTGATGAACCGGATCGAGCTCTGGGACCCGGATCGCTGGCAGCAGTACTCAGCGGAGCAGGAGACGAAGTTCTCCGAGCTCAGCGAAGAGGTTTTCCCCGGGGTCTGACCCCATCCGCAGGGCGAGGTCTCGCGCCCGCTCCCTCCCCTCGTCATCTGGGACCACTTCCCCGGCTCCAGACGACGACTTCCCGGGGAGCGGGCAGGGGCCTGGCTCTGCGGAACGTCACCACCAGCACCACACGATTCACCAGGCGGTTCACCGGGCACCAGCAGCAGGCGTCAACACGGGCAGCACTTCGAGCGGGGTCGAGACATGAGCGTCACACCGATGGCACCGGTACGCCGGGTGCGGCACCAGGCCCGCGAAGCGGTCGCCGTGATGGCGTTCTCGGCCGCCACGTCCATCGGGCTCGCCGCCGCACTCCTCCTCGCCACGAGCCTGGGCCGGTAGGCGCCAGACCATGAGCAGCCCCCGACACGTCCCGGTCCTCCTCGACCGGGTCGTCGATCTTCTGGCGCCCGCACTGGACCACGAGGGCGCCGTCCTCGTCGACTGCACGCTCGGCCTGGGTGGCCACACCGAAGCAGTGCTGAGCCGCTGCGAGCAGGCCCGGGTCGTGGGCATCGACCGGGACCGCGATGCCCTGGCCCTCGCCGGGGACCGTCTGGCGCCCTTCGGTGAGCGGTTCACCGGGGTCCACGCGGTCTACGACGAGATCCCCGAGGTTCTCGCCGACCTCGGCCTGCCCGCCGTCGACGCGGTCCTGTTCGACCTGGGCGTCTCCTCGATGCAGCTCGATGTGCGCGAACGCGGCTTCGCCTACGCCGAGGACGCCCCCCTGGACATGCGCATGGACGGCTCGGAGGGCCAGACGGCCGCCGACGTCCTCAACACCTACTCTGCGGTCGACCTGACCCGCGTCCTGCGCGACTACGGCGAGGAGAAGTTCGCGCGGAAGATTGCCGGTGCCGTGGTCAGGGAGCGGGACAAGGAGCCGTTCACCAGGTCGGGTCGCCTGGTCGAGCTCTTGTACGCCGAGATCCCCGCCCCCGCCCGGCGCACCGGCGGCCACCCGGCCAAGCGCACCTTCCAGGCGCTGCGCATGGAGGTCAACGACGAGCTGGCCGTCCTGCGCCGCGCGGTCCCGGCCGCCATCGAGGTCATCGACGTGGGCGGCCGCGTGGTCGTCGAGTCCTACCACTCGCTCGAGGACCGACTGGTCAAGCAGGCCTTCACAGCGGCCACCCGCAGCACCGTCCCGCTGGACCTCCCCTTCGTGCCCGAGGGCTCGGAGCCGGACCTGCGCCTGGTCACCCGCGGGGCCGAGCAGGCCAACCAGCAGGAGATCGACGAGAACCCGCGCGCCGCCTCGGTCCGGCTGCGCGCCATCGAACGTGTCCGACCCGCATCCAGCACCAGCAGAGGAGCTGCCCGATGAGCAGTCCGGCCTTCCAGTACCGCTCCCGCATGCCGCGCCTCGCCGAGGCGGCCATCGAACGGGCCCGACTGACCGTCGTGCCGCGCCGCCGGGTTCGTGCCGCGCGGGTCCCGTTCGTGACGCTGGTCTCGATGGTGCTGCTCGGAGGCGTCGTCGGGCTGCTGCTCTTCAACACCTCGATGCAGCAGGCCTCGTTCGCGGCCACCGCCCTCGAGACCCAGGTCAACTCGTTGTCGGCTCGAGAGCAGACCCTCGGCATGGAGCTCGACGTGCTGCGCAACCCCCAGCGCGTTGCCCGACAGGCGCAACGGATGGGCATGGTCGCCGCCGGGAGTCCGGCGTTCCTGCGTCTGGGGGACGGCAAGGTCCTGGGACAGTCCTCGCCCGGGACGCCGCTACGACTCGACCCCAGGGCGCCGGCGCGGCCGGCGAGCCTCAACCCGAAGCCGACGTACGTCGACGCGGCGTCCAGCACCACGGGCACCCGCGGCACGGGCACCAGGTCGACGAGCGGCACGGACCCGGGCGCGCCGTCGGGGGCGAAGGCCACCGGGGGCGGTAGAAATGACTCCACGTCACAACAGCACCACTCATCCCACCAGTCCCACTCGACCCAGCACTGAGACGGGAGCACGACGTGCGTCCACCCCGCCCGCGCGGGAGCCTTCGCGGCTCGCCCCACCTGCGGCTGCGCTTCGGCTTCGTCGTCATCGCGATGGTGCTCTCGGTCTTCGGTGCCCGACTGGTGCAGCTGCAGGGCATCGACCCCAACTCGTACGCCGAGATGGCGGCGGCGGAGGGTCTGGTCCAGGTCGTCATCCCGGCGCAGCGCGGCGACATCCTCGACCGCAACGGTGAGCCCCTCGCGGACTCGGTCGACGGCCTGATGATCGTGGCCGACCCCTACATGACCTCGGACCGGGCGCCGGAGCTGGCCAAGTTCTTCGCCAACCGCCTCGACGTCGACTACTTCGCGACCCTCAAGCGGCTGCGCGCCACCGGCAGCCGCTTCGAGTACATCGCGCGGCGGGTGCCCTCGACCCTCGCGACTTCGGTCGTCGATGATGCTCGGGCCCAGGGTTTCGAGGGCATCGCGACCCGGCGCGACCCCGTGCGGGACTACCCTGCCGGCGACGTCGCGGCCAACCTGATCGGCTTCCTCGGCACGGACGAGCCGCTGGCCGGACTGGAGCGCACCTTCGACACCCAGCTCGCCGGCACCGACGGATCGGCCCGCTACGAGGTGGGGGGCGGCAGCCGGATCCCGCTGGGGGAGAACACGATCACCAAGGCTGTCGACGGCCTGGACCTCGTGACCACGATCGACCAGGACCTGCAGTGGTACGCCCAGCGGGTGCTTCGCCAGACCGTGGAGGATGCGGGCGGCGAGTCCGGGGCGGCCATCGTCATGGACAGCCGCACCGGTGAGATTCTCGCGCTCGCCGACGACCCGACCTTCGACGCGAACGCGCCGCAGGAGTCGCCCGACGCCGACCTGGGCTCGCGCGCGATGAGCGACGTCTACGAGCCCGGGTCGGTCGAGAAGGTGCTCACCCTGAGCTCGCTGATCGACGCGGGCAAGGTCACGCCGCGCACCCGGCTCAAGGTGCCCGGCTCGCTGGCCCGTGAGGACCGCGTCATCCATGACTGGTTCCCGCACGGGCTGATCCACCTCACCCTGGCCGGCGTGATCGCCAAGTCGTCCAACATCGGGACGGTTCTGGCGGCCGACAAGTTCGAGAGCGGAGAGCTGCGCACCTACCTCGCCAAGTTCGGGCTGGGCCAGACCACCGACATCGGCGTCGGCGGTGAGTCCACTGGGATCCTCCCGAGCTCGAGTGTCTGGAACCACCAGATCCAGGATCGCGTCGCGTTCGGCCAGTCCCTCTCGGTCAACGCGGTGCAGATGACGGCTGCCGTCAACACCCTCGCCAACGGCGGGGTTCGCGTCAGTCCGAGCCTGATCAAGGGCGAGGCCACGACCGGCGAGGGGCAGCGTGTGGGCACCGACCTGACCACCACCCGCCGCGTCGTCAGCGCCCAGGCGGCACGTGCGACCGCCCACATGATGGAGCGGGTGGTCGACCCCGACGTCGGCGTCGCTCCCGCTGCGGCTATCCCCGGCTACCGGGTGGCGGGCAAGACCGGCACCGCCCAGCGCGCCAACAGCGACTGTGGCTGCTATGACGGCACCTTCACGGTCTCTTTCGCGGGTTTCGCCCCGGCCGACGACCCGCGTTTCACCATCTACGTCGTCGTGCAGAACCCCAGCAACGGTGGTGGCGGCGGCTCGGTCGCCGGCCCGGCGTTCGCGAAGATCATGAGCTACGCACTGCGTCGCTACGGCGTACCCCCGACCGGCTCACGCCCCTCCCACCTGCCCGTGGAGTGGTGATCGTGCGCACCCGGTCGCAGGGGGTCGTCGCCCGGTGCCGGCCGGGCGGTAACCTCGCGACGTGGTGAGCGACGAACTTCTCGCGGCGACGCGACCCCGGCGCCCGCTGCACACGACTATCACCGACCTCGTGGACTGGCTGGCAGAGTCCGGCGTGGCCGTGCTCGACGTCCGCGGCGACCTGGGTGCGGTCGCTGTCGCCGGGCTCACCCTGAGCTCGCAGCGGGTGCTGCCCGGCGACCTCTACGCCGCCCTGGCCGGCACGCGGGTCCACGGCATCGACTTCGCGGCCACGGCACTGGGCGCCGGTGCCGTCGCCGTCCTCACGGACGCGGCTGGGGCCGAGCGGACGGCCGGCCTGGTCGGGTCCGACGTGCCGGTCCTGGTCGTGGACCGTCCCCGCGCGGTCCTCGGCCGTCTCGCGGCACGGGTGTACGGCGACCCGGCCACGTCGCTGCGGATGATCGGCGTGACCGGCACCCAGGGCAAGACCACGACCACCCGGCTCGCCGAGAGCGGGCTCCAGCAGGCCGGGGTGCCGGCCGCGGTGATCGGGACCGTCGGCACCCGGGTGGCCGGAATCGAGCTCAAGACCTCGTTGACGACCCCGGAGGCCCCGGACCTGCACGGACTCTTCGCCATGATGCGTGAGCGGCAGGTGGCCGCCTGCGTCATGGAGGTGTCCAGCCATGCGCTGGTCATGGGCCGCGTCGACGGGGTCGTCTTCGACGTGGCCGTCTTCACCAACCTGGGCCGCGACCACCTCGACTTCCACGCAGACCTGGAGGAGTACTACGCCGCGAAGGCCTCCCTGTTCACCCCTCAGCGCGCGCGGCTGGGTCTGGTCAACGTCGACGACGAGCACGGTCGCCGCCTGGTGGCCGAGGCCAGCATTCCGGTGCGGACCTTTTCGCTGACGGGCCGTCAGGCGGACTGGCAAGCCGTCGACGTCCAGCTCGGGGCCGGCGGCTCCCGGTTCACGGTGCTCGGCCCCGACGGCCTCGCAGTGGACGCCGGTGTCACCCTCCCCGGGGGCTTCAACGTGGCCAACGCCCTGGCCGCGGTGGCGGCGTGCGCCGAGGCCGGGTTCGACAGCGCCCGGATCGCAGCCGGAATTGCGGCCGGCGGCGGGGTGCCCGGCCGGTTCGAGCGGATCGACGCCGGGCAGGAGTTCGTGGTCGTCGTCGACTACGCCCACAAGCCCGACGCGGTCGAGGCCGCCCTCGCGACCCTGCGTCCTCTCACCGACGGTCAGGTGATCGCCGTCCTCGGCGCCGGTGGCGACCGCGATCCCGGCAAGCGCCCGATCATGGGCGAGATCGCCGCTCGCCTCGCGGACGTGCTGGTCGTCACCGACGACAACCCGCGCACCGAGGATCCCGCAGCCATCCGGGCCGCGGTGCTCTCCGGCACCCGCGGGGGCCGCGCGGAGGTGCTCGAGCTCGGAGACCGCCGTGCCGCGATCCGCGAGGCGCTGCTTCGGGCCCGTCCCGGCGACATCGTCATCGTGGCAGGCAAGGGACATGAGACCGGCCAGGAGATCGACGGGGTCGTGCATCCCTTCGACGACCGTGAGGTCGTGCGCGCCGAGCTGCGCAGGCGGCGCCCATGATCCCCCTGACTCTGGCCGAGATCGCGGCCGTCGTGGGCGGCACGGTCGACGGCGACCCCACCCTGGTCGTCGACGCACCGGCTTTCCTGGACAGCCGCAGCCCCGTGCCCGGCGGCCTCTTCGTCGCCGTCCCGGGGGAGCACGTGGACGGTCACGACTACGCCGCCCAGGCGCACGCCGGTGGGGCGGCCGCGGTGCTCTCCGTGCGTGGCACAGGGGTGCCCGCCGTGCTGGTCGCCGACCCGGTGGTCGCGCTCGGTCGCCTGGCCAGGCACGTCCTCGACGTGATCCGCCCGACGGTGCTGGCCATGACCGGCTCGCAGGGCAAGACGGGCACCAAGGACCTGCTCGCCCAGGTGCTCGCCGGCGAAGGCGTCACGGTGGCGACGGCCGGCAACCACAACAACGAGCTCGGTGTCCCGCTCACGGTGCTCCGCGCCGGGCCGGACACGGCATATCTCGTCGTCGAGATGGGAGCCCGCGGGATCGGGCACATCGCCTACCTCTGCGAGATCGCGCCCCCGCGGGTCGCTGCGGTGCTCAACGTCGGCACCGCCCACCTCGGCGAGTTCGGCAGCCGGGAGGCGATCGCGGTGGCCAAGGGCGAGATCGTCGAGGCGCTGTCGCCGGACGGCACCGCGGTGCTGAATGCCGACGACGAGCTGACCCGGGCGATGACCACGCGGGCCTCCTGCCCCACGCTCACCTTCGGCGAGGCCGGTGCGGTCTCCTGGCGGAACCTCGAGCTCGACGACCTCGGCCGCCCCTCCTTCGAGCTCGGGTACGCCGGGGCCTGGCACCCCGTCCGGCTCACGCAGACCGGGACCCACCAGGTGCTCAACGCCGCGGCGGCCGCCACGATGGCCCTCGCGGTCGGGCTCCCGCTCGATCGGATCGCCGCATCGCTGAGTGCCGCCCACGCGTCATCGCGCTGGCGGATGGAGCTCCGGGAGCGCGCCGACGGCCTGGTGGTCGTCAACGACGCCTACAACGCCAACCCGGCCTCCATGGTCGCTGCGCTCGACGCGCTGGCAGCGATCGGGTCGCGTCGCCCCGGCCGCACAGTGGCGGTGCTCGGCGTGATGCTGGAGCTCGGCGAGGGTGCGGACGCGGCCCACCGCGAGGTCGGTGGCCACGCCGCGACCTCGGGCGTCGACGTCCTGGTGGTCGTGGGGGAGGAGGCTCGCGGGATCCTCGAAGGAGCTGGGGCCACGCCCGGCTGGCGCGGTGAGGCGTTCCTCACGGCGGGGCGTGAGGAGGCACTCGCCCGGGTACGTGGGAATGTCGCGGCCGGGGACGTCGTCCTGGTCAAGGCGTCCCGGGGCGCCGCTCTGGAGACGATTGCCGACGGACTGCTGGAAGACGAGGTGCCCATCCCATGAAAGCCGTCCTGCTCGGCGGCGGCCTGGCGCTGCTGATCTCGTTGCTCGGAACCCGGGTCGCGATCACGATGTTCACCTCGTGGGGCTACGGCCAGGAGATCCGCGACGACGGACCGACCAGCCACCACACCAAGCGCGGCACCCCCACCATGGGTGGGGTGGTCATCATCCTGGCCACGGTCATCGCGTACTTCACCGCCAAGCTGATCACCCAGAGCATGCCGTCGGCCTCGGCCCTGCTGCTGCTGTTCCTCTTCGTCGGGATGGGCCTGGTCGGCTTCCTGGACGACTTCATCAAGATCGTCAAGCAGCGCAGCCTGGGCCTGCGCAGCAAGGCCAAGATGATCGGCCAGACGGTGGTCGGCGTGGTCTTCGGGATCCTGGCCCTCTCGCCGGCGCTCGAGGACGAGCGGCAGAAGACCCCGGCCTCGCTCCATCTCTCGTTCATCCGCGACCTGGACGGCTTCGCGCTCCCCGCGGTGGCAGCGGTGCTGCTCTTCTGGCTGATCGTCACCGGCACCAGCAACGCCGTGAACCTCACCGACGGCCTCGACGGCCTCGCCACGGGTGCGTCGGTGATGGTCTTCGGCGCCTACACGCTGGTCAACATCTGGCAGAACAACCAGAACTGCGCCATCTCGCCCGGTCCCAGCTGCTACGAGGTCCGAGATCCCCTCGACCTGGCCGTGATCGCGGCGTCGATCACGGGTGCGTGCTTCGGCTTCCTGTGGTGGAACGCCTCGCCGGCCGCGATCTTCATGGGCGACACCGGCTCGCTCTCGCTGGGCGCGGCACTGGCCGGCTTCGCGATCCTGACCCGCACCGAGATGCTGCTCATCATCCTCGGGGGACTGTTCGTGGCGGTCACCTTGTCGGTGATGCTGCAGGTCAGCTGGTTCAAGGTCACCCGGCGTCTCACCGGGAGAGGTAAACGCATCTTCCGGATGACCCCCCTGCACCATCACTTCGAGATGCTCGGCTGGGAGCAGGTCACCGTCGTGATCCGCTTCTGGATCATCACGGGTCTGTGCGTCGCGGCGGGTCTCGGGGTCTTCTACGCCGAGTGGGTGGCGGGGAGTTGAGCCCCGACCCAGCCACCCTGGGCCGCCACGACAGCTGGACCGGGGTCCGCGCCGTGGTCGCCGGGTTCGGCGTCTCCGGCTTCGCGGCCGCGGACAACCTCAATCATCTGGGCGCCGACGTGGTGGCCCTCGACGAGACGACCAGCCCGGAGAAGGCCGAGAAGGCAGAGCTGCTCGAGGTGCTCGGCGCCACGGTACGGCTCGGCCCCGGCGCCACCGCCACGCTGCCCGACGACGTGGACCTGGTCGTCACCTCGCCCGGCTGGAAGCCGTCCACGCCCCTGCTGGCCCAGGCACGCGAGCGTGGCATCCCCGTCTGGGGTGAGGTCGAGCTCGCCTGGCGGCTGCGCGATCCCGACCACGACACCCCGTGGCTGTGCGTCACCGGCACCAACGGCAAGACCACGACCGTGCAGATGCTCGACAGCATCCTCAAGGCGGCCGGACTGCGCAGCGTCGCGGTCGGCAATGTCGGGCTGCCGATCGTCGAGGCCGTCATGGACCCCGTGCCGTACGACGTCCTGGCCGTCGAGCTCTCCAGCTTCCAGCTGCACTACACCGACTCGATGAGTGCCGAGTCGGCCGTGGTCCTCAACGTCGCCGAGGACCATCTCGACTGGTATCCCTCCTTCACGGAGTACGCCGCCGACAAGGGCCGGATCTACACCGGCGTCCAGCGGGCCTGCATCTACAACGCGGCCGACCCCGAGACCGAGCGGCTGGTCCGTGAGGCCGACGTGGTCGAGGGCGCTCGCGCGATCGGGTTCACCCTGGGCATGCCCGGGGTCGGCATGCTCGGATTGGTCGAGGACATCCTCGTGGACCGGGCCTTCATCGAGCAGCGCGACACCAGCGCCGCCGAGCTGTGCACGCTGGCCGACCTCGCGGAGGGCTGGCCGGGAGGCGCGGCCCCCCACAACGTGGCCAACGCCCTCGCCGCCGCCGCGCTGGCCCGCTCGCACGGGGTCGCGCAGGCGGCGGTCCGCGACGGGCTGCGCGCCTTCCGTCCTGATGGGCACCGGATCGCCACGGTGGCCGAGGTCGACGGGGTGACCTGGGTCGACGACTCGAAGGCCACCAACCCGCACGCCGCGCAGTCCTCGCTCCAGGCGTACGACTCGGTGGTGTGGGTCGCGGGCGGGCTGGCCAAGGGAGCCGGTTTCGACGACCTCGTGCTCGCAGTCCGCGACCGGCTTCGCGGCGCCGTCCTGATCGGTCGGGACCGCAACCTGATCGCTGACGCGCTTTCGCGACACGCCCCGGATGTGCCCGTCATCGTGCTCGGGTCCGGAGAGACTGAACCCGAACATGACCCCATGGAGCGCGTCGTGGAAGCGGCCGCCACGTTGGCCCGACCCGGCGACACGGTGTTGCTCGCTCCGGGATGCGCCTCCATGGACATGTTCGCCAACTACGCCGAGCGGGGCGACGCCTTCGCCGCCGCCGTGCGGCACAGGAGCGGCACGGTCGACTGACGGGAGGGAACGCGAGCGATGACGACCGCGAACCCCGAGGACGCCCGACGCCACGGCCCGGCGAGTTGGTACGCCACCGCGCGAGAGGCCCTGGAGCGGCCGCTCACGTCGTACTACTTGCTGCTGGGCGCCTCCGCCCTGCTGCTCACCATCGGGCTGGTCATGGTGCTCAGCGCGTCGAGCGTCTACTCGTTCCGGGCCAACGGTGGCGACTCCTACGCCGTGGTGAAACGGCAGCTGATGTGGGTCGCGCTGGGCCTGCCGAGCGCCTGGGTGGCGAGCCGGGTGACGCAGCGCTGGGTGCGACTCCTGGCCTGGCCCGGCTACGTGGTCTCGGTCGTTCTGCTGCTGCTGACCGCGTTCGTGGGCGTCGAACGCAACGGCAACACCAACTGGCTCGCGCTCGGCCCGATCCTGATCCAGCCGTCCGAGATCGCCAAGCTGTCCCTGATCCTGTGGGCCGCGCACGTCTACGCCCACAAGGACCGACGGCTCGGCAGCCTGCACGAGGTCATGATGCCCGTCGTGCCCGGCCTGCTGCTGGCCACCGGCCTCGTCGTCTTCGGCCACGACCTCGGCACCGCCCTCGTGCTCTTCGCCATCCTGCTCGGAATGCTGTGGGTGGTCGGGGCGCCGGCCCGGTTCTTCGTCGTGTGCATCTCGCTGGTCAGCGTCGGCGCGATCTTCCTGGCCTCGACGAACTCCGAGCGGCTGGCCCGGATCAGCAACTTCGCCGACCCGTTCAAGGATTTCCTCGGCACCGGCTGGCAGCCCGCCCACGGGCTCTACGCGCTCTCCAGCGGGGGATGGTTCGGCCAGGGGATCGGCGCCAGCCAGCAGAAGTGGGGCGACCTGCCGGAAGCGCACACCGACTTCATCTTCGCGGTGCTCGGTGAGGAGCTGGGCCTGGTCGGCACCCTCCTGGTGATCGCCCTGTTCCTCACCATCGCCTACGCCGCCCTGCGCGTGGCCCGCGAGACCAAGGACCCCTTTGTCCGCTACACCACCTTCGGTGTGGTCGTGTGGCTGCTCGGTCAGATGATCATCAACGTCGGCATGGTGCTGGCGCTGATGCCGGTCATCGGCATCCCGTTGCCACTCGTCTCGTACGGCGGCTCGTCGCTGGTGCCCACGCTCGTCGCGCTCGGTCTGATCATCGGGTTCGCCCGGCGTGAGCCCGAGGCCGCCCGGGCCCTGGCCCAGCAGCGCCGGCTCCGTTCGTCCGGGCTCTCCGCGGGCCGGGTCACCCGGCGCGGGCTCTAGTCCCACGCCCTAGGCTGATCCCGATGCGCGTCCTTCTTGCCGGCGGTGGCACCGCCGGCCACACCTCGCCCCTGCTCGCCACCGCCGACGCCCTGCGCCGGCTCGCCCCGGGCGTCGAGATCACCTGCCTCGGCACTCCCCGGGGGTTGGAGACCCGGGTGGTCCCCGAGGCGGGCTACCCGCTCGAGCTGATCCCTCCGGTACCAATGCCGCGGCGCCCCAACGCGGACCTGCTCAAGGTCCCGGTGCGGCTGCGTGGCGCGGTCAAGGAGGCGCTGGCCATCGTCGACCGGATCCAGCCCGACGTGATCGTCGGCTACGGCGGCTACGTCTCCGTGCCGGCGTACCTCGCCGCGCGGCGGCGCAAACTGCCCCTGGTCGTCCACGAGCAGAATGCGCTGCCCGGTCTCGCCAACAAACTGGGCGCCCGGGTCGCAAGCCGGGTCGCCGTCAGCTTCCCGGGCACCCCGCTGCCGCACGCGGAGTACGTCGGTCTGCCGCTGCGCCGGATGATCTCCCAGCTCGACCGGGCCGCCTCCCGCGCCGAGGCGCGCGTCTTCTTCGGCCTTCACCCAGACCTCCCCACCCTTCTCGTCACCGGCGGTTCGCAGGGCGCCACCCGGCTCAACCGCGCGGTGTCCGGTGCCGCCGAGAGCCTGGCCGCGGCAGGGATCCAGGTGCTGCACGTCCAGGGCAAGCACGGCGGCGCGGAGCCGGCGTCGACCGCGTTGCCCTACGTCGTCCTCGACTACGTCGACCGCATGGATCTCGCGTACGCCGCGGCCGACCTCGTCGTGTGCCGGGCAGGGGCGAACAGCACGATCGAGGCGGCGGCCACCGGGCTGCCGGCGATCCTCGTGCCGCTGCCGATCGGCAACGGTGAGCAGGACCAGAACGCCCGTCCGGTCGTCGACGCGGGCGGGGCACTGCTGGTGCCCGACGCGGCCATGACCCGGGAGTGGGTTGCCGCGACGGTGCCCGGCCTGGTTGCCGACACCGAGCGCCTGGCAGGCATGGGGGCGGCCGCGGCGGCGCTGGTTCCGCTCGACGCCGACGAGAGGCTGGCCCGGATCGTGCTGGAGTCCGCCCGATGAGGATTCCCGTCCCGGACGAGATCCTGCCGGCCGACCGCCTCGGCCGGATCCACTTCATCGGCATCGGCGGTGCCGGTCTCTCGGCCATCGCGCGGATCATGGCCGCCCGTGGTCTCCCGGTCACCGGGAGCGACGACCAGGACACGCCGTTCCTGCCGAACCTGCGCGAGCTCGGGGTCACCTGCCACCTGGGCTACGCCGCCGAGCACCTCGGCGACGCCGAGACCGTGGTCGTCACCACCGCAGCACGTGAGGACAACCCCGAGGTCCTCGAGGCCCGCCGCCGCGGCTTGCGGATCCTGCCGCGCTCCGCCGGTCTCGAGTCCGTCCTGCTGGGCCGTCGGGTCGTGGCGGTGGCCGGCACCCACGGCAAGACCACGACGACCTCCCTGCTCACCGTCGCGCTGCGTGCCTGCGGAGCCGACCCCTCGTACGCCGTGGGCGGGGTGCTGTCGGCGACCGGCCGCAACGCCGACGCCGGCAGCGGTGACCTCTTCGTCGCCGAGGCCGACGAGAGTGACGGCGCCTTCCTGATCTATCACCCGCACGCCGCGATCGTCACCAACGTCGCCGCCGACCACCTGGACAACTGGGGCACTGAAGCGGCCTACCGGGCCGCCTTTGCCGAGTTCATCGACCACATCGACCCGGACGGCTTCCTGGTCTGCTGCGTCGACGACGCTGGTGCGGCCGACCTGGCAGACCTGGCCCGCGCACGGGGGCTTGGCGTCGTGGCCGTCGGGGAGTCCGCGGTGGCCGACGTGCGCGCCAGCGACCTGCGCTTCGAGGGGACCACGTCCACCTTCACGGTGCACGACGGCGACATCCTGCTCGGGGACGTCACGCTGGCGATCCCCGGTCGCCACTACGTCCTCGACGCGTTGGCCGCGCTCGCCGTCGGCCTGCGGCTGGGCTTTCGGTTCGACGCGCTGCGGGCCGGGCTCGAAGGGTTCGCCGGCACCGGGCGCCGGATGGAGCGCAAGGGCGAGGCCGGGGGAGTGCGGGTCTACGACAGCTACGCCCACCAGCCGGTCGAGATCGCCGGCGACCTGCAGGCGGCCCGCGCCGTGGCCGGCTCCGGTCGCCTGGTCGTCGCCTTCCAGCCGCACCTCGTCTCGCGCACCCGGATCTTCGGCACCGCGATGGGCGAGGCTCTCGGCGCGGCCGACGAGGTGGTTGTGCTCGATGTCTACCTGGCCCGCGAGGACGCCGATCCGGAGGTCACCGGCGCCCTGGTGGCCGGCGCGGTCCCGCTGCCGGAGGATCGGGTCAGCTTCGTGCCCGACCTCGAGGACGTGCCCGCCGCGCTGGTCGCCCGGGCCCGGCCCGGAGACCTCGTGCTCACCCTCGGCGCCGGCAGCGTCACCCTGGTCGGGCCCCGGGTCCTCGAGCTGCTGGCTCAGGCCGCCGATGCGTAGCCCGTTCGGAAGACGCGCCCACGACCTCGAGGCGGCCGTACCCGGGCCCACCGCGCGCAGTCGTCGCGCGTTCGCTCGCCGCCAGTGGGCCAGACGCTGGCTGGCGTGGAAGTACGTCGTGGCGCTTGTCCTCCTGACGGTCCTCGTCGGCGCGACGATCTGGACGGTGTTCTTCTCCTCGTTCCTCGCCGTCCAGGGCGTCGAGGTCAAGGGCGCGACCACGGTCAGCGTCCGCGAGATCCGCAACCGGGCCGCGGTACCCGAGGGACAACCGCTCGCCCGCGTCGACCTGGACCGGATCAAGTACCGCGTCCAGGCCCTGGACAAGATCGCCTCGGCCGACGTCACCCGGCAGTGGCCCGACAAGGTCCTGGTGACCGTCACCGAGCGGGTGGCCGTGGCCGTGGTCGAGATCGGGGGACGGTTCCACGGTCTGGACGAGCAGGGTCACCAGTTCGGCGACTACGCCAGGGTCCCGGCCGGCCTGCCCCGGGTGCAGACCGGGAGCGACACCCGCACTGATGCCCTGGCCGAGGCTGCGCGGGTCATCGCTGCGCTGCCAGGCGAGCTCGCTGCCACCGTCGACCACGTCGAGGTCGAGACCGTCGACCAGATCTCGCTCGTCCTGCGCGACGGCCGGACCGTGGTGTGGGGCAGCGCGGAGAAGTCCGACGAGAAGGCCCTGGTCCTGGCGGCCCTGCTCCAGCACCCGGCGCGCACCTACGACGTCAGCGTCCCCGAGCAGCCCACGACCGCCGGCACCCCCTGAGGGATTCCCGCAACGAGCGCCGAGAATTTCCGGTCGCGCGGCGACATGTGGGCGTGTCGCCACGATTCCGGCGGTGCGGGTGCCTACTGTCGTCACCACGGCGAGGTTGACATAACTATAACCCTCAGGTTCAGGGTTACGGTTTCGGATCCTCGCCGACCTTCCCACGCCAGACCGTCAACCCGACAGTCGACCCAGTCGTCCGGAACACCGGGCACGATCAGCGAGAGGCGAAACCGCCGTGGCAGCAGCACAGAACTACCTGGCCATCATCAAGGTCGTGGGCATCGGTGGTGGTGGCGTCAACGCCGTCAACCGGATGATCGAGGTCGGGCTGAAGGGCGTTGAGTTCATCGCCATCAACACCGACGCCCAGGCCCTGCTCATGAGCGACGCCGACGTCAAGCTCGACATCGGTCGCGAGCTCACCCGGGGGCTCGGCGCCGGCGCCAACCCCGACGTGGGCGCCAAGGCCGCCGAGGACCACTCGGATGAGATCGAAGAGGTCATCAAGGGCGCCGACATGGTCTTCGTGACCGCCGGCGAGGGTGGCGGCACCGGCACCGGTGGCGCCCCCGTCGTGGCCCGCATCGCCCGCTCCCTTGGCGCCCTGACGATCGGCGTCGTGACCCGGCCGTTCGCCTTCGAGGGTCGGCGGCGGGCGAACTCCGCGGAGGAGGGCATCGCCCAGCTCCGCGACGAGGTCGACACCCTCATCGTGATCCCCAACGACCGGCTGCTCTCGATCAGCGACCGCAACGTCTCGATCCTGGATGCCTTCAAGCAGGCCGACCAGGTCCTGCTCCAGGGTGTCTCCGGCATCACCGACCTGATCACCACCCCCGGCCTGATCAACCTCGACTTCGCCGACGTGAAGTCGGTCATGGCCAACGCCGGCTCCGCCCTGATGGGGATCGGCTCGGCCCGGGGCGAGGACCGCGCCGTGGCGGCCGCCGAGATGGCGGTCTCCAGCCCGCTGCTCGAGGCCTCCATCGACGGTGCCTACGGTGTCCTGCTCTCGATCGCCGGCGGCTCCGACCTCGGCCTCTTCGAGATCAACGAGGCGGGGGCACTGGGCGCCCAGGCCGCGCACGCCGAGGCCAACATCATCTTCGGCGCCACGATCGACGATGCGCTGGGTGACGAGGTGCGGGTGACCGTCATCGCCGCCGGGTTCGACGGTGGAATGCCCAAGAAGCGTGACGAGGGCACGGTCCTGCGCCGCGAGCCCAAGCCACAGCAGACTCAGGAGGAGACCCGCGCGGCCGCCCAGCAGGTGGCCACGCGACGTACCGAGGAGCGGGTGCCCGCCGGTGCCGCGACCTTCCGGTCGTCGTCACCCGGCACCGCCGAGCGTCGCGAGTCCGCGCCGAGCTCGCCCGCTCCGGCCGCACCGGCCCCGAAGGCGCCCCGCCAGGTCCAGTTCGACGACGACGACCTGGACGTGCCCGACTTCCTGAAGTAGCCGCGGGTGTACTCCTTCCGGGCTGCCGACGGCCCCGTCGACCTGGCGTTCACCGACAGGTACGGCGGGGTCAGTGCGGCGCCCTTCGACGGCCTCAACCTGGCCCTCGAGGGAGACGACGACCCGTCGGCCCGCGCCGAGAACCTGCGGCTGCTCGTCGACGACTTCGCCCCCGGCGCCCGGGTTGCCGATCTGCACCAGGTGCACGGCGCCGGCGTCCGGGTCGTCGCGGATGTGCAGCCGGGTCCACCGCCCGATGCCGACGCCCTGGTCACGACTCACCCCGACCTCGTGCTCCTCGTGCGGGCGGCCGACTGCGTTCCCGTGCTGCTCGCCGATCCTCGGGCCGGCGTCATCGGCGCGGCGCACTGCGGCCGACCCGGACTCGTGGCCGGTGTCGTGCCGGCGGTGGTGGAGGCGATGCGGGAGCTCGGTGCCACGGAGATCACCGCGTGGGCGGGGCCGCACGTGTGCGGTGCCTGCTACGAGGTCCCCTCCGAGATGCAGGCGGAGGTCGGGGCCCTCGAACCCGCAAGCCTGTCGACCACCTCCTGGGGGACACCGTCGCTGGACATCGGTGCCGGCGTCCGTGCCCAGCTGGCGCGGGCCGGAGCCCGGGTGGTCGACGCGGGCCGCTGCACCCGCGAGTCACCCGACCTCTACTCGTACCGTCGCGACGGGCGGCTGGCCGGGCGGCTGGCCGGCGTGATTCGGCTCAGCTCCGCAGGACAGCACCCGTGAGCCGCCGAGACGAGCTCGCCGACAACCTGGCGAGGGTGCACGGCCGGATCGAGGCGGCCTGCCGTTCGGTGGGCCGCGACCCGGGGGAGGTGCGGCTGGTGGTGGTCACCAAGTTCTTTCCCGCCTCCGACCTGCGCCTGCTCGCCGCGCTGGGCGTCACCGAGGTGGGTGAGAACCGACACCAGGAGGCCCAGGCCAAGGCCGCCGAGTGTGCCGACCTCGACCTCGTCTGGCACTTCATCGGTGGGCTGCAGAGCAACAAGGCGGCCGCTGTGGCGTCGTACTCCCAGGTCGTGGAGTCGCTGGACCGGGTCAAGCTGGTCGGGCCGCTCGCCACGGGAGCGCGCACCCGCGCCCGCCCAGTGGATTGCCTCCTGCAGGTCAGTCTTGACCCGCCGGAGACCGCGGGCCGGGCCGGCGCAGACCCGTCGTCGCTCGACGAGCTGGCCGCCCGCGTGGCGGCGGCTCCCGAGCTCCGGCTGCGCGGGTTGATGGCGGTCGCGCCCCTCGGTGAGAACCCGCGGACCGCCTTCGACCGTCTCGTCGGCCTGCGCCGTGACTTCCTCTCCGGTCATCCCGGTGCCACCTGGCTCTCGGCGGGGATGAGCGGGGACCTGGAGGCGGCCGTGGAAGCGGGCGCGACACACGTGCGTGTCGGAAGCGCGATCCTCGGACCGAGGCCTCCGATCAAGTAGGGTCAAATCACCAAGCAGAGTCTCCTTCCTGGGGAGCTCGCGAGTTCCGGAGGACAACAGTCATGAGCGGCGCGATGCGCAAGATCGGCGAGTACCTCGGCCTGCTCGAGGACACCGGCCGGTACGACGACGAGTACGACGCTGACTACGAGACCCAGGACGTCCCCACGGTGGCGCCCCGCGGTCGCGCACCGAAGGTGCGCGAGGCTCGACCTGCCCCCGTTTCCGATCTCTCCGAGCGTCGTCGACCGACGCCCGGCCCCACCGGAGTGGTAGCCGAATTGTCTCGCATCACGACCCTGCACCCCCGCACCTACAACGAGGCCCGCACCGTCGGTGAGAACTTCCGCGACGGCGTCCCGGTGATCATGAACCTCTCCGAGATGGACGACAACGACGCCAAGCGTCTCGTCGACTTCGCGGCCGGGCTGGTCTTTGCCACGCGTGGCACCATCGAGCGCGTGACCAACAAGGTCTTCCTGCTCTCGCCGCCGAACGTCACGGTGGCCGCTGAGGACAAGCAGCGGATCGCCGAGGGCGGCTTCTTCAACCAGAGCTGAGCGTCTTTCATCGTGCAGATTGTCGGACAGGTCATCGAGGGCCTGCTGTGGTTCTTCATCGCGCTGCTCTGGATCCGGTTCGTCGTGGACTGGGTCCAGGTCTTCGCGCGCTCCTGGTCGCCCGGTGGTCCGCTCCTGATCGTGCTCGAGCTGGTCTACTCGGTCAGCGACCCGCCGATCAAGGCGCTGCGCCGGGTGATTCCGCCGCTGCGGATCGGCAGCGTCTCGCTCGATCTCAGTTTCCTGATCGTGATGATCAGTGCCTACGTCCTGCTCCGGGTCAACCGGGCGATCTTCTTCGCGTGACGAACACTGCGTGAAGAGCGAGTAACCCCGGCCGCGAGGCAGGCGCTATTGTTCGACCGACAGTTTCTTTGACGATTATGAATGGGTGAGGTCATGCCGCTGACGCCTGAGGACGTGAGCAACAAGCGCTTTACTCCGGTCCGGCTCCGAGAGGGCTACGACATGGGGGAGGTCGACCAGTTCCTTGATGAGGTGGAGGCCGAGCTCGCGCGGCTCACGAAGGAGAACGACGACCTGCGGTCGAAGTTGTCCACCGCCCAAGGCGCTCCTGCGACGACCGAGCGGGCCCCCGAGCCCGTCAAGGTGGAGGAGAAGGCCCCCGAGCCCACTCCGGCGCCCACGCCGGTCGTTGCTGCGAGCCCGGTCGAGACGATCCGGATCGAGACCGTGCCGCAGGCGTCCAACGCTGCCGCCCGGCTCCTCGAGCTCGCAACCCGCAACGCGGACGAGCTCGTCGAGGAGGCCAAGAACGAGGCCGACAAGATCGTCGGTGAGGCCCGCACCAAGGCAGAGCGGCTCGATTCCGAGTCCAAGGGCAAGGCGGACCGGCTGGAGGCTGACGCTCGCACGCGTGCGCAGATGCTCGACTCCGAGACCGCCGAGCGTCGCCAGCAGATGTTCGGTGACCTCGAGAAGGAGCGCGACAAGCTCAACGGCGAGGTCGAGAACCTCCGCTCGTTCGAGCGGGAGTACCGCTCCCGGCTCAAGAGCTACTTCAGCCAGCAGCTGGAGTCGCTCAGTGGCCCGTCGGACTCCGCGCAGCCGTCGGGGGAGGGCCAGCCCGCCCCCAAGCGCCTGCGCTCGATCCTGGGCGAGGACGAGGGCTGAAAGGCTCCCCTCTCGTGCGCTGACCACTCACTCGACCGGCCCCCTCGGGGGCCGGTCGAGTGCTGTCTACCGGTGTGCCGGTTTTGAGACGATCACGCCGAGCGGCTACCCTCCCTCAACACTGTGGCTCCCGCCACACGTGCTCAGGCCCGAGGAAGGCCCCCTGTCATGGCTAGCAGTCCCAGGAAGTCGCTCGCCGGGCAGGCCGCCCAGGCGGCCCGCAAGGTGATGTCGCGCCGCTCCCCGAAGCCGGCCGCCGTCGCCGTCGAGCCGGCGCAAAAAGTCAGGCCCGCGACGAAGGCCGCGCCCGTGAAGAAGGCGGCGCCGGCCGCGAAGAAGGCCGCGCCCGTGAAGAAGGCGGCGCCGGCCGCGAAGAAGACCGCACCTGCGAAGAAGGCGGCGCCGGCCGCGAAGAAGACCGCGCCCGTGACGAAGACCGTGCCCGTGAAGAAGGCGGCGCCGGCCGCGAAGAAGGCCGTGCCCGTGAAGAAGGCGGCGCCGGCCGCGAAGAAGACGACAGCACCGGCCTCGAAGGCCCCGGCGAAGAAGGCGGCCCCCGTGAAGAAGGCCGCTTCCACCAGGAAGGCCCCTGCCAGCGCACTCGCCGTGAAGGATGGCGAGGGTGCCTGGACCAAGGCAGAGCTCGCCGAGGTCCTGGGTGAGCTCAACGCTCAGCGGACGCACAGCGCCGAGATCATCGAGAAGCAGGAGCGGGAGCTCTTCGGGCTGATGCGCGACTCGGGCGACGGTGCCGGCCACGACCAAGCGGACATGGGCGCCACCAGTTTCGAGCGTGACCACGAGCTGACCGTCCTGAGCAACGAGCGCGACAAGCTGGCCCAGATCGAGCGGGCACTCTCCCGGATCGACGACGGCACCTACGGCGTCTGCGAGTCGTGCGGCAACCCCATCGGCAAGATGAGGGTCATGGCTTTCCCCCGTGCGACACTGTGCATGCCATGCAAGCAGCGCGAGGAACGTCGCTGAGTTCCGACTCCGCCGACGCCCACACCACCCGTCGTCCCCCGTCCCGTCTGCGACTGACCGGCCTCTTCGTCGGCGTCGCCCTCTCGGCCTACGTCCTGGACCTCGGCTCCAAGGTGCTGGCGGTGGCGCGGCTCAGCGACCATGCGGACGTCCCGGTCGTGGGCAACCTGCTGGTGCTCCACCTCACCCGGAACCCCGGTGCGGCCTTCAGCACGGGGACCCGGTTCACCGTGGCGCTCAGCTGTGTGGCGATCCTCGCCGTCCTCGTCGTCCTCCACCTCAGCCGTCGGCTCGGCAGTGCTGGCTGGGCCGTCGCGCTGGGCCTGCTCCTGGCCGGCGTCGCGGGGAACCTCACCGACCGGATCTTCCGGTCCCCGGGGCCGCTGCGCGGGCACGTCATCGACTTCCTCATGCTGCCGCACTGGCCGGTCTTCAACGTCGCCGACATGTGCATCAATGTCGCCGCCGGCGTGATCCTGGTCCAGGCGTTCCGGGGGATCCGCATCGACGGACGGCGCACCGGAGACACCGAGGCGGCGTCGTGAGCGGCGACCATCGCGTCCTGTCCGTGCCCGACGGACTGGCCGGCGAGCGGGTCGACGCGGCGATGGCCCGGATGTTCGGCCTGTCGCGCACCCGCGCGGCCGAGCTCATCGCCGCTGGCCACGTGTCGGTCGACGGCTCAGGAGTCGGCAAGAGCGACCGGGTGCTGCCGGGTGCGCTCGTGGACGTCACGATTCCCACGGTGGCCGACCCGAGCGTGGTCGTGCCCCAGATCGTGGAGGGCATCAAGATCATCCACGACGACGACTCCATCGTCGTGATCGACAAGCCCGTCGGCGTGGCCGTGCATCCCTCGCCCGGCTGGTCGGGCCCGACCGTGGTCGGGCACCTCGCCGGGGCCGGCTTCCGGATCGCCACCAGCGGCGCCTCCGAGCGCCAGGGCATCGTGCAGCGGCTCGACGTGGGCACCTCGGGTGTCATGGTCATCTGCAAGTCGGAGCACGCCTACTCCGTGCTCAAGAACGCGTTCCGGCACCGGACGGTCGACAAGACCTACCACGCGCTGGTCCAGGGACACCCGGACCCGCACGAGGGCACCATCGACGCGCCGATCGGGCGGCACCCGAAGGCGGACTACAAGTTCGCCGTGATGGCCGACGGCCGCGCGAGCGTCACGCACTACGAGACCCTCGAGGCGCACCGCTACGCCAGCCTCCTGGAGGTCCACCTGGAGACCGGCCGCACCCACCAGATCCGGGTACACATGGCCGCGCTGAAGCACCCCTGCCTGGGTGACCTGACGTACGGCGCCGACCCGGCGCTCGCCAAGCGGGTGGGTCTGGAGCGGCAGTGGCTGCACGCCGTACGCCTCGGGTTCGAGCACCCCGGCACCGGTGAGCAGGTCGAGTACGAGTCGACCTATCCCGACGACCTGGCCGCGGCCCTCGAGGTCATCCGCGAGTCGCACTGATGGACGGCCTGCAGCTGCGTCCCGCCGAAGCGGTCGACGCCGGAAGCCTCGCCGAGGTGCATCTGCAGGCCCGTCGGGCGGCGGCGATGCCGCCGCCGGTCCACACCGACGACGAGGTGCGGGCCTGGCTCGACGGCCGGGTGCGCGGGGACGACGAGATCTGGGTGGCCGACGTCGCCGGGGTGGTCGTCGGCTACGCCCGGCTCGTGGGGGCCTGGCTCGACGACTTGTACGTCGTGCCGTCGCACGCCGGGCGGGGGGTGGGCGGCAGTCTCCTCGACCTGGTCAAGGGGTTGCGCCCGGCCGGGTTCTGCCTGTGGGTCTTCGAGAGCAACGCTGCCGCCAGGGCGTTCTACGCGCACCGCGGCCTGGTCGAGCTCGAGCGCACTGACGGCTCGGCCAACGAGGAGCGCTCGCCGGACGTGCGGGTGGCGTGGCCCGGAGCGGAGCCGCTGGCCTTCTTCCGCGCCCTGATCGACGAGGTGGACGACCAGCTCGGCGACCTGCTCGCCCGCCGGGCTGCGCTCACCCGGGTGGTGCAGGCGCACAAGAGCGACCCGCGCCGCGACCCTGAGCGGGAGCGCCGGATCGCGGCCGCGATGGCTCTGCGCGCCCCCGACCTGGGTGCGCGCCGGCTCGCGCGGATCGTCGACGTGGTGATCAGCGAGAGCCTGGACGCGGCCGCCGAGCGGCCCTGAGCCACCTCGATGTCGGTGTGGCCTGCCACGATGGCTCCACCGGTTCGCGTAGGCTGACGGTCTTCCCCAGACGAACGTCCGGCGTGCCTGCCGAGGCCGCTGGAGCATGCCCGATCACACCCGCGAGGAGCATCCCGAGCACATGGCGAACACCGGGACCGACGACTCCTTCGTCCACCTGCACGTGCACACCGAGTACTCCATGCTCGACGGTGCCGCCCGGCTGACGGCGCTGACGGAGCGGGCTGCGGAGCTCGGGATGCCGGCGGTCGCGATGACCGACCACGGCAACGTCTTCGGGGCCTACGAGTTCTACCGGAAGGCCAAGTCGGCCGGGGTCAAGCCGATCATCGGCATCGAGGCCTACTTCGCGCCCAACATCTCCCGGTTCGAGCGCAAGGGCGTCAACTTCTACGGCGGCGGCCCCGACGACGTGTCCAACCGGGGCGCCTACACCCACATGACGCTGCTCTCGGAGAGCACCGAGGGGATGCACAACCTCTTCCGCCTCTCCACGGGGGCGTGGCGCGACGGCTTCTTCAAGCACCCGCGCATGGACCGCGAGCTGCTCGCCCAGCACGGTCGCGGCATCATCGGGACCACGGGCTGCCCCTCCGGTGAGGTCCAGGTCCACCTGCGCCACGGGAACTACGACGCTGCGCGCCAGACCGCGGGCGACTTCCAGGAGATCCTCGGCCGGCAGAACTACTTCCTGGAGCTGATGGACCACGGTCTCGACATCGAGAACCGGGTCCGCGGCGGGCTCCTTCGGCTCGCCAAGGACCTCCAGATCCCCCTGCTGGCGACCAACGACTCCCACTACGTCGACCAGGCGGACGCGAAGTCCCAGGAGCACCTGCTCTGCATCAACTCGGGCAGCACGATGGACATCCCCGCCGGCGACGGACCCGGCCAGCGGTTCGCCTTCAACGGTGACGACTACTACCTCAAGTCCGCCGGTGAGATGCGGGCCGTGTGGGCCGACAAGTACGACCTCCGCGAGGCCTGCGACAACACGTTGCTGATCGCCGAGCGCTGCGACGTCGCGTTCACCGAGGGCAACGGCACCTTCATGCCGCGCTTCCCCTGCCCGCCCGGTGAGAACGAGGACTCGTGGCTGGTCAAGGAGGTCGAGAAGGGGCTGCAGTTCCGCTACCCGGCCGGCATCCCCGACGACGTCCGCAAGCAGGCCGAGTTCGAGGTCGGCGTGATCACCCAGATGGGGTTCCCCGGCTACTTCCTCGTCGTCGCCGACTTCATCAACTGGGCCAAGGACAACGGCATCCGGGTCGGGCCGGGCCGCGGCTCGGGTGCCGGCTCGATGGTCGCCTACGCCATGCGGATCACCGACCTGGGCCCCCTCAAGCACGGCCTGATCTTCGAGCGGTTCCTCAACCCCGACCGGGTCTCCATGCCCGACTTCGACATCGACTTCGACGAGCGTCGGCGCGGTGAGGTGATCCGCTACGTCACCGAGAAGTACGGCGACGACCGGGTTTCGATGATCGTGACCTACGGCACCATCAAGGCCAAGCAGGCGGTCAAGGACTCCTCGCGGATCCTGGGCTACCCGTTCGCGATGGGGGACCGGATCACCAAGGCGATGCCCGCCGCCGTGATGGGCAAGGACGTCCCGCTCACCGAGATCTTCGATCCCGCCCACAAGCGGTACGGCGAGGGAGGTGAGTTCCGGGCCCTCTACGACGGGGACAACGACGTCAAGAAGGTCGTCGACACGGCCATCGGCATCGAGGGGCTCAAGCGCCAGTGGGGCGTGCACGCCGCCGGAGTCATCATGTCGAGCGAGCCACTCCTCGACATCATCCCGATGCTCAAGCGCCCGGCCGACGGCGCCATGATCACGCAGTTCGACTACCCGACCTGCGAGGCCCTCGGCCTGATCAAGATGGACTTCCTGGGACTTCGCAACCTCACGGTCCTCGACGACGCGGTCAAGAACATCCTGGCGAACCGGGACGAGCACCTCGTGCTCGAGGACCTCCCGCTCGACGACCAGCCGTCGTACCAGCTGCTGGGCACAGGCAACACCCTCGGCGTCTTCCAGCTCGACGGTGGGCCGATGCGTGGCCTGCTGCGGCTGATGCGACCCGACAACTTCGAGGACATCTCGGCCGTGCTCGCGCTCTACCGGCCTGGGCCGATGGGTGTCGACTCGCACACGAACTACGCACTGCGCAAGAACGGCAAGCAGGAGTCCACCCCGATCCACCCCGAGCTGGAGGAGCCGCTCTCCGAGATCCTGGGCCAGACCTACGGGCTGATCGTCTACCAGGAGCAGGTGATGGCGGTCGCCCAGAAGCTGGCCGGCTACACACTGGGCCAGGCGGACCTGCTGCGCCGGGCGATGGGCAAGAAGAAGAAGGAGGTGCTCGACGCCGAGTACGTCCCGTTCTCCGAGGGGATGAAGGCGGGGGGCTACTCACCTGCAGCCATCAAGGCGTTGTGGGACGTCTTGGTGCCCTTCTCCGACTATGCCTTCAACAAGGCTCACACCGCGGCGTACGGACTGATCTCCTACTGGACCGCCTACCTCAAGCAGCACTACGCCGCCGAGTACATGGCTGCTCTCCTGACGTCGGTCAAGGACGACAAGGACAAGATGGCGATCTACCTCAACGAGTGCCGGCGCATGAAGATCCAGGTGCTGCCGCCCGACGTCAACGAGTCTGCGGCCACCTTCACGCCTGTCGGCACCGACATCCGCTTCGGGCTCACCGCCATCCGCAACGTCGGCGCCAACGTCGTCGACGGCATCGTCTCGGGACGAGAGGAGAAGGGCCGCTACCAGGACTTCAACGACTTCATGAGCAAGGTGCCGGTCCTGGTCTGCAACAAGCGTGTCATCGAGTCGCTCATCAAGGCCGGGGCGTTCGACTCGCTCGGCAACACGCGCCGCGCGCTGCTGCTCGTGCACGAGCAGGCGGTGGAG
>JBKJLD010000010.1:0-17946 GCA_046597165.1 Nocardioides sp. | reverse complement strand
ATCCGCAACACCCTGCCGCTCGAGGACCTGCGTGGCCTCGACGAAGCGGCCTACGACGAGCTGATGACGACGATGTCGACGTTGGAGCAGCACTACCGCGACCTGTGTGACATCGAGTTCACGATCGAGCGGGGCAAGCTCTGGATGCTGCAGACCCGGGTGGGCAAGCGCACGCCCGAGGCGGCGTTCCGGATCGCGGTGCACATGGCCGAGGAGGGACTGATCGACCTCGACGAAGCAGTACGCCGGGTCAGCGGCGCCCAGCTGGCGCAGCTGATGTTCCCCCGCTTCGACGCCACTGCCGAGCGGGAGCTGATCGCCACGGGCATGAACGCCTCCCCCGGCGCTGCGGTCGGCCGGATCGTCCTCGACTCCGACACCGCGGTCGAGTGGGCGGGGCGCGGCGAGGAGGTCATCCTGGTCCGCAAGGAGACCAACCCCGACGACCTGCGCGGAATGGTCGTCGCCCGCGGGATCCTGACCAGCCGGGGCGGCAAGACCTCGCACGCCGCCGTCGTCGCGCGAGGCATGGGCCGGACCTGCGTGTGCGGTGCCGATGCGATCGAGGTCGACACCTTGGCGCGTCAGCTGAAGATCCGCGGTGGCCCCACCCTCCAGGAGGGCGACCTGATCTCCATCGACGGCACCACCGGCGAGGTCTTCGCCGGGTCGGTCCCCGTCGAGACCTCGCTCGTGGTGCGCCACTTCGAGGGCGAGGACCCCGAGGTGATGGGCTCCGACGACATCGTCACGGCCGTGGCCACACTGATGGCCCACGCCGACTCCGTGCGACGGCTGAGGGTCCGCGCCAACGCCGACACCCCCGACGACGCCGCCCGGTCCCGACGCTTCGGAGCCGAGGGCATCGGGCTGTGCCGCACCGAGCACATGTTCCTCGGCGAGCGTCGCCAGCTCGTGGAGAACCTCGTGGTCGCCGACGACGAGGAGTCCCGCGAGGCAGCCCTGGCGGCGCTGCTCCCGTTGCAGCGTCAGGACTTCACCGAGATCTTTGAGGCGATGGACGGGCTGCCGGTCACCGTGCGCCTGATCGATCCACCGCTCCACGAGTTCCTGCCGGACTACACCGACCTGTCCGTGCAGGTGGCCCTCGAGGGCGAGCGGCAGCACGCGGACAGCAGGCACGTGAAGCTGCTCGACGCCGTACGACGTCTGCACGAGCAGAACCCCATGCTGGGTCTGCGCGGGGTCCGACTGGGGATCGTGATCCCGGGGCTCTTCACGATGCAGGCCCGCGCGATCCTCGAGGCGGCCGCCGACCGGATCGCCGCCGGTGGCGACGCTCGTCCGGAGATCATGATCCCCCTGGTTGCCAGCGTCCGGGAGCTGGACCTTGTCCGCGACCGGATCATGGCGGTGGCCGCAGACGTGGAGCGCGAGCGTGGCGTCGCCGTACCCCACACCATCGGGACGATGATCGAGCTGCCGCGCGCCGCGGTCACCGCCGACGCGATCGCGGCGTCGGCCGAGTTCTTCTCGTTCGGGACCAACGACCTGACCCAGATGACGTGGGGTTTCTCGCGCGACGACGTGGAGGCCGCGTTCTTCAGCACCTACCTGGACCAGGGCGTCTTCGGCGTCTCGCCGTTCGAGTCACTCGACATCGAGGGCGTCGGTTCCCTGGTGCGCACGGCGGTCGAGAAGGGCCGGGCCACTCGTCCCGACCTGCACCTGGGGATCTGCGGCGAGCACGGCGGCGACCCCGCCTCGATCCACTTCTTCGACGAGGTCGGGCTCGACTACGTCTCCTGCTCGCCGTTCCGGGTGCCCGTCGCGCGGCTCGAGGCCGGACGCGCGGCCCTCGGCTGACTCTTTCGGGGCATATGAGCTGTTCGGGTCGCGAATCACGACATTGCGCGACATCCCGGGCGCATATGCGCGGCCTCGTTCGCCAATTCGGGGAGTCGCGACCTGCTGGGCGCATATGCGCCGCTTCGGTCGCCGATCAGCCCCATCCGCGACATCCTCAGCGCATATGCGCCACTTCGGCGCCGCGGGAGGGCAGGAGCCGTTGCTGCGGCCGCGGCGGCCGCAGGGCCACGAGCACGCCGATGATGAGCAGCACTCCCCCGACCGTCTCAGCCAGGTTGGGGCGTTGGCCGAGCAGCAACCAGGCCGAGCCCATCGCCACGACCGGGGCCAGCAGGACCCACGGCACCACCGAGGAGGACACGTTGCGCGAGAGCAGGGTGTTGAAGATCCCGTAGCCCACCAGCGAGGCCAACCCGGCCGTGTAGAGCGTCGAGACCCCCGCCTGCCACGAGAACGACCCGAGCGCGCGCGCCACCTCGCCCGGCCCGTCGAGAAGCAGCGAGAGCCCCATCAAGGGGACCGGCACCACGACGGCCGACCACACCGTCAGCGACAGCCCGCCGGTCACCCCCGACGCCCGGGAGACGACGTTCCCGATCCCCCACGACAGGGCACCGAGCAGGCAGAGCACCAGCGCCAACACGGGCACGTGCCCGCCGCGGCCGAGGGCCACGACGAGCAGGCCGATCGCGCCCAGCGTCACCCCGGCCACCTGGGGCCTGCTCGGCCGCTCGCGCAGCACCCCGGCCGCGATGACGACCGTGAAGATGACCTGCGCCTGGAGCACGAGCGCGGCGAGGCCGGGCGGCATCCCGACCGCCATGGAGACGTAGAGGAAGCCGAACTGCCCCAGCGACATGAAGAGCCCGACGGCCGCGATCGTGCGCCAGGCCGCCTGCGGCCGCGGGACGAGGAAGACCGCCGGAAGCACGACGGCGGTGAAGCGGACAGCCGCGAAGAGCAGCGGCGGCACCCCGTGCATCCCCCAGTCGATGACGACGAAGTTGAAGCCCCAGATGGTGGCGACCAGGGCGGCGAGGAGCGAGTCACGTCGGGTCACTGCCCCAGCCTCCCCCACGCGACCATGAAGCACCAGCGATCATTGGTGCACAGATCCCGGTAGCATTGCTGCATGATCGATCTCCCCGCCCTGGCCGCTCTCCAGGCCGTCGACCGGCACGGCTCGGTGGTGGCCGCCGCGCAGGCCCTCGGCTTCACGCCCAGCGCCGTCTCGCAGCAGGTCAAGCGGCTCGAGCGGCAGACCGGCGTCCAGCTGCTGGAGCGGGTCGGCCGCGGGGTCCTGCTGACGGGCCAGGGCCGCCATCTCGTCGAGACCGGCGCCCGGCTGCTCACCGACCTCGAAGAGGTCGAGTCCGGGCTGCACCGCCAGTCGGGGACCGTGTCGGGCCACCTGCGCCTGACCGCCTTCTCCACCGCGATGCGCGGCCTGGTGGCGCCGGCGATTGCCGCGCTCGGCGCGGCGCACCCCGATCTGACACTGAGCCTGACCGAGCGCGAGCCGTGGGACACCGTCGACCTGGTCGCGTCCGGTCAGACCGACCTCGGCGTCGTGCACAGCTGGGGTGACGTCCCGCTCGCCATCCCCGACCACCTCACGGCCACGCCGCTGGCCCGCGACGTCGCCGACGTCATCGTCCGCACCGACCACCCGATGGCCGCTCGCGCGATCCTGACCCCGAGCGATCTCGTCGACGAAGGCTGGATCGCCACCCCGGAGGGCACGATCTGCCGCCAGTGGCTCACCCGGATGTACGCCGGCACCGGCCGGCTGCCGCGGATCGCCCACACCGCGATCGAGTTCGACTCCCACCTCGCCCTGGTCCGCGCCGGACTCGGCATCGCCCTGGTGCCGCGGCTCGGTCGTCAGCCCCTCGGTGACGTGCTGGTCGCCGTACCCGCGCACGACCCGGAGCCGACCCGCGACATCGTCGCCGTGCACCGGCGCAGCATGGCCGAGTCCCCGGCCGTCAGCGCCGTTCTGGCCGTCCTCACGAACGGCTGATCCCGGGCCGACTCAGAACAGCGCGGAGGCGAGCTCGCCGCGCGCCTTGAGGACCCGCACGTCGTCGTGGCCCACGGCGCCGAAGAGTCCGATCAGGTGGTCACGCACGGTGTTGCGCTCGTCGCCGGAGGTACGCCGGACCACGTCGATCAGCCGGTTGAACGCGTCGGCGACGTGGCCGCCGAGCATGTCGAGGTCGGCGACCATCGTCTGGGCGGCGAGATCGTCCGGGTTGGCGGCCGCGGCGGCGCGGGCCTCGTTGAGGTCGACGCCCTGGGTGCGCTGGAGCAGCCGCGCCATGGCGAGACCGGCGGCGGCCTCGGTGTCGGCCGGGTTCGCGGTCACGAGCTTCAGGTACTCCTCGACCGCCCGGTCGATGTCGCCCTCACCCAGCGCGTCCTGGGCGGCGGCGTACCGCGGGTCCGCCGGCGGCTCGCCCTCCTCGCCCTCCGGGTCGACGGGAGCGGCACCGCGCGGCTGGTGGCGGCCGGTGACGCCCTGGGTGGTCAGCTGCTGCAGCACCTGGGTCAGGGCCGTGCGCAGCTCGTCGATCGGGACGACGTCCTGGAGGAGCGGCATCGGGCGTCCGTCGAGGACCACGACCACCAGCGGGACCGACGGAATCTGCATGGCCTGCGCGATCCCGGGGGCGGTGTCCACGTCCACCAGGCCGGCCAGGAAGCGGCCCTCGAACTCGGCCGAGAGGGTCTCGATGTCGTCGGCGAGCTGGCCACTCTCGGGCATCCGGCTGCGTGAGTAGAACACCAGCAGGACCGGCGCGCCCATCGAGGCCTCGATCGTGGCCTGGAAGTTCGCCTCGCCGACCTGGACGGCGTACGCCGAGGGCCCGGCCGGGACGCCGCCAGCGGGGGGCGGTGTCGGGGCCGGTCGCTTGAGGGCCGAGAGGTCGATCGCACCGGGACGGGAGAACGGCTGCTGGGTCATGGCCCCAATCCTAGAGATCCCCCGCGAGCCCCAGCGCCACCGCCTCTTCCCACAGCTCCTCGCGCACGCTGGGGTGGGCGGCGTTCTCGATGATCCCGCGCGCCTGGGCCCGCTGGTCGCGCCCGAAGATCTCCGCGCTCCCCTGCTCGGTGACGATCGCGCTCATCTGGAACGACGTCACGGGCTCGTCCACGAGCGGCACCACCGTCGAGCAGTCGGCCTTGGGGTGCCAGGAGCGCAGCGCGATGATCGCCTGGCCACCAGGACTGTGCAGCGCCCCCACGATGAAATCGGTCTGACCCCCGAAGCCGGAGTGGATGCGTGCCCCGATCCGCGAGGCGTTGGCCTGACCGAAGAGGTCGACCTGCAGGGCGGTGTTGACGCTGACCATCGCCCGGTTCGCCGAGATCCGGGCCGGGTCGTTGATCACCTCGGTGCGCACCATCTGGACCCGCTCGTTGCCATCGACCCAGTCGTGCAGCGTCGGGGACCCGAACAGGAACGACGCCCTGATCGGGACGTCGCGGTCGAGCGCACCGGCCCGCTCGAGGGCGAGCACACTGTCGGAGAACATCTCGGTCCAGATCCGCAGCCCACGCCGTCCGACCAGTCCGTGCATGGTCGCGTCCGGCACGGCGCCGATGCCCGCCTGCAGGGTCGCCCCGTCCCCGACACGCTCCGCGACCAGGCGGCCGATCCCCGCCGACGTCTCGTCGACCGCCGAGACCGGCGCGAGCGGCAGCGCCTGGTCGGCCTCCACGAAGACGTCGACCAGGGACGCATCGACCAGGGCATCTCCGAAGGTCCAGGGCAGGTGCCGGTTCACCTGGGCGATCACGACACCACCGTTGGCACGCACGGCCTCGAGCGCTGCCGGCAGCACGTTGACCTCGGTGCCGAGTGAGACCCACCCGCCGCGCGGGGGCGTGGTGTGCAGCAGCACCGCGTCGGGCACGAGAGCGGTCCGGAAGAGGCCCGGAACCATCGAGAGCCGGGACGGGACGTAGCTCAGCCGGGGGCTGCGCCGCATCCCCGGCCCGACGAACGACGTCTCCAGGACGACACCGTCACGGTCGGGAAGTCCGGGCTGCCCGTTGAGCACCCACAGGCGGTACGACGCGAGCGCGGCATCGACCAGCCCGAGGGTGTGCCACGGGGTGGCGTGGTTGCCCGTGACCACGATCCGGGGATCGGCGGGGAGGGCGGCCAGTGCCTGAGTGAGCTTCACCCCTGGATTGGAGCAGATCCGAGGGCTCAGAACCGGGCGGGCTCGCGGTACTCGCCCCACTCGGCGCGCAGGGCGTCGCAGATCTCGCCCAGGCTGGCCTCGACCCGGCAGGCCTCGAGCATCGCCTCGATCATGTTCCCGTCGGTGCGCGAGACGTCGACCATCCGCTGCACGGCGGCGGTGACGGCCGCGTCGTCGCGCTGGGTCCGGCGCACGCCGAGCTCGCGGACCTGGTCGACCTCGACCTCGTGGGAGACCCGGAGGATCTCGAGGTCGTGGGTGACTGACTCCTTGTGGCAGTTGACGCCGACGATCCGCTTCTCGCCCTTCTCGAGGGCCACCTGGTACTGGAACGCCGCCTCGGCGATCTCGCCCATGAACCAGCCCTCCTCGATGCCGCGCAGCAGCCCGCGGGTCATCGGGTCGGCACCGGTGCGCGCCGACTCCGCGAGCTGCTCGGTGTCGGCGTGGGTCAGGGTCGAGCCGCCCATGGAGAGGATCTTGTCGAAGATCTCGTTGGCCTCGGCCTCGATCTTGTCGGTGAGCGCCTCGACGTACCACGAGCCGCCGAGCGGGTCGGCGACGTTGACGACGCCGGTCTCCTCCATGATCACCTGCTGGGTGCGCAGTGCGATCTCGGCGGCCTGCTCGGACGGCAGCGCCAGGGTCTCGTCGAGGGCATTGGTGTGCAGTGAGTTGGTGCCGCCGAGGACGGCCGAGAGGGCCTCGATGCCGGTGCGGACCACGTTGTTGTAGGGCTGCTGCGCCGTGAGCGAGACGCCCGCGGTCTGGGTGTGGAACCGCAGCCACTGGGCCTTCTCGGTCTTGGCGCCGTAGACGTCGCGCAGCCAGCGGGCCCAGATCCGGCGGGCAGCACGGAACTTGGCGATCTCCTCGAAGAAGTCCACGTGGGCGTCGAAGAAGAACGACAGCCCCGGGGCGAAGACGTCCACGTCGAGGCCACGCGCCAGCCCCAGCTCGACGTAGCCGAAGCCGTCGGCGAGGGTGAAGGCGAGCTCCTGCGCGGCCGTCGAGCCGGCCTCGCGGATGTGGTAACCCGAGACCGAGAGCGGCTTGTACGCCGGGATCTTCTCGACGCAGTACTCCATCAGGTCGCCGATCAGACGCAGGTGCGGCTCGGGGGTGAAGAGCCACTCCTTCTGGGCGATGTACTCCTTGAAGATGTCGGTCTGCAGGGTGCCGTTGAGCTTGCCGGTGTCGACGCCGGCGCGCTCGGCCGCGACGATCATCATGCAGAAGATCGGGACGGCCGGGCCGCTGATCGTCATCGACGTGGTCACCTGACCGAGGTCGATGCCGTCGAAGAGGACCTCCATGTCGGCAGCAGTGTCGATCGCCACGCCGCAGTGGCCGACCTCGCCGAGCGACATCGGGTCGTCGGAGTCGCGTCCCATCAGGGTCGGCATGTCGAAGGCCACCGAGAGGCCGCCGCCGCCGCGCCCGAGGATCATCTTGTAGCGCTCGTTGGTCTGCTGGGCGTTGCCGAACCCGGCGAACTGGCGGATCGTCCAGGTGCGGCCGCGGTAGCCGGTCGGGTAGAGCCCACGGGTGAACGGGAACTCGCCGGGCCACTCCGAGTCGTCGGTGCCGTACGCCGGCTCGACCTCGACACCGCTGAGCGTGGAGAAGTCGACGTCGCGGACCCGGGACGCATCGAAGCGGGACTGCCAGCGGGCGCGTGCGTCATCAGCCATGCTGTCGATAGTAGGACGTCCTACTAGTTTCGACCAGTCGGGACGTTTCGGGTGGCCTCAGAAGTCCCCGGCGTCGCGCCGGACCGGCGCCAGGAGCGCCGAGAGTCGGCCGAGCTCCTCGGGGCCCAGCGCCGAGAGCGCGAAGTCGGCGACAACCAGGTCACGGGTGGCGGCCTCGACGAGCGCGCGGCCCGCCTCGGTGATCTCGGCAAGCACGGCCCGCCCGTCCTCCGGGTGCGCCCGGCGTACGACGAGCCCCGCGCCCTCGAGCCGACGCACGATCGAGGTGACCGAGGTGGGGTGCACCTGGAGCCGCTCCCCCATCTTGCCGAGGGGCAGCGAGCCCCGGGACGAGAAGACCAGCAGGACCAGGGCCTCATAGCGCGCGAACGTGAGCCCGTGCGGGCGCAGGATCGCGTCGAGCCGGCCGATGACGAGCTGCTGGACCCGCATCAGCGACGTGACCGCGTGCATCGCGGGGACGCCGTCCCAGCGCTCGCCCCACTGCCGCGCCGCTTCGTCGATCGGGTCGAACGGCAGGCGAGCCCCGGGTGACATGCGGGCACCCTAGCCGGGAGTCAGTTGTTGACGCGGGGGCCACGCAGGCCCGCGCGCTGGACGACCCGCTGGATCGCCAGGTCACGCTCGTCGGCCCGCGCGACGAACCGGACGTCGCGCAGGCCGCGGTCTCGGGCCGCGGACTCGAATCGGAAGTGCCCGAAGCCCAGGAGCCGCCCGTGCAGCGGCTTCACGACCGTGATGTCGAGGATCCGGCTCAACGGCATGGTCGAGAGGTTCTGCGAGAGGACCCCGTGCACCCGGAAGACCCGCATGTTGGTGATGACGAAGAGGTCGCGCCGCTCGCGCAGCGCGAGCCAGGCCGCATGGGCGAAGACCGCAAACGCCAGGATCAGCGGCAGCCACCCGGCCTGGACCGGGACGTACGCCGAGGCGACGAACAGGGCGAGACCGAGCCCCGCCTCGAGGATGCTGCGGACGTACGCCGCCCAGTGGTGGCGGACCTCGTCGACGATCACCTCCCCCTCGTCGCGCAGCAGGTGCTTGCGGATGTCGGGCTCGGCGAACGGCCCGCGGCGACTCATCGCACCCCGAGAGCTCAGTTGAGGGCGTCGACGAAGTTGATCACCGCGGTGAACAGCTGCTCGGACAGGTTCCAGGTCTGGCCCAGCCCCGCGCGCGCAGCGTCGGCGAGGCCGTTGGGGTCGGTGAACATCCAGAACCCCAGGAACACGACCACGGCGGCGAGGACCACCTTCTTGGCGTTCATTGCAGGAACATCTCCGTCTTCAACAGGGGCCACAGGTCTAGACATGTCTAACAGGTCTGGACCGAGGCGTCCGCAGGCGCGCCCAACGTCAGGACGCTTGCGCGACGCCCAGCGCGGCGTACGTCCAGCCGGCGGTGCGCCAGACCTGCGGGTCGAGCGCCTGACGGGCGTCCACGATCGAGCGGCACGCCACCGCGATGCCGAGCCGGCGCGGGTCGAGCCCGCGGAACTGGTCCCACTCGGTCAGCAGGGCGACGACGTGGGCGCCGGCGGCCGCACCGAGCGCACTGTCGGCGAACTCCAGCTGCGGGTGACTGCGACGCGCGTTGGCCATGGCCTGGGGGTCGAAGACCACGACGCTGGCGCCCTCCTCGTGGAGCATCCGCGCCACATCGAGTGCCGGGGCGTCCCGGACGTCGTCCGAGTGCGGTTTGAAGGCGGCGCCGAGCACGCAGACCCGCACACCTCGCAGATCGCCACCGGCCTGCTCGCGGACCAGGTCGACCGTGCGCGTCCGCCGCCGGATGTTGATCGCGTCGACCTCACGCAGGAACGAGACGCTTCGTCCGGTTCCGAGCTCCTCGGCGCGGTGGATGAAGGCCCGGATGTCCTTGGGCAGGCAGCCCCCGCCGAAGCCCAGCCCCGGCTTGAGGAAACGGCCGCCGATCCGGTCGTCGTGGGCCAGTGCCTCGGCGAGGTCGGTCACGTCGGCCCCGGTGGCCTCGCAGATCTCGGCCATCGCGTTGATGAAGGAGATCTTGGTCGCCAGGAAGGAGTTGGCGGCGACCTTGACCAGCTCGGAGGTGGGCAGGTCGGTCACGACACAGGGCACCCCGGCGTCGAGCAGCGGGCGGAAGGTCTCCTCGAGGGTGCGTCGGGCCTTCGCCGAGGCGACGCCGAAGACCAACCGGGTCGGTTTGAGCGTGTCCTCGATGGCGTGGCCCTCACGGAGAAACTCCGGGTTCCAGGCCAGCTCGGCCTCGGCCCCGCAGGGCGCGAGCTCCTGCAGCATCGTGGTGAGGCGCTCGGCCGTGCCGACAGGGACCGTCGACTTGCCGACGACCAGGCAGGGGCGTCGCAGGTGCGGGGCCAGCGCCGCGATCACGCCGTCAACCTGGCGCAGGTCCGCGGCCATCGACCCCTCGACCTGCGGCGTGCCGGTGCAGACGAAGTGGACGTCGCCGAACTCAGCGACCTCGGCCACCCGAGTGGTGAACCGGAGGCGACCCGAGTCGAGTGCCTTGCGGAGCATTTCCGGGAGACCGGGCTCGTGGAACGGCACGGACCCGGACTCGAGGGCCGCGACCTTGGCGTGGTCGGTGTCCAGGGCCAGCACGTCATAGCCGAGCACGGCCATGCAGATGGCGTGCGTGGCACCCAGGTAGCCGGTGCCGATCACGGTCAGGCGGGGTCTGTCGGTGGGCCGGTCTGTGTTCGGGGACGTGGGCATGGTGGGCTCCTCCTCGTTGGACAGCACCAGCACCGTGAGCGACCCGCCCGACCAGTTCCCCCCGCCACCCTGAAGGTCGTGTGAACGGCCGCCGAACGCCTGCCCGGTGCGGTCGCCGACCGTTGCCGCGGTGTTCACGCATCGCTTCCCCTGTCCTCGCCGAGCCCTCCTAGCCTCACCGGGTGCCACTCCCTCCCGCGCCACACCCCCGTCCCTCGATCCTCGTGCGTCTCGGTGTCGTCGGGGCCGCCCTCGTGCTCATCGGCGGCCTCGTCACGGCCACCGTTCCGGCCTCCTCCTGGGCCGACGGCCTGGCGCTCCGGCACTCGATGCCCGGGCGGATGACCGGGTTGGTGGTGGTCGTGAGCGGCCTCGCCCTCCTGGCGGCCGCCTGGGTCGGTCTGTGGCGGGGTGCCGCCGCCGGTCTCCTCGACCTGACATTCGTACGACGAGCCGCCGCCCTGTGGTGCCTGCCCCTGCTCCTGGCCCCGCCGCTGTTCAGTCGCGACGGCTGGAGCTATGCCGCCCAGGGCGAGCTGACCCGGATCGGGCTCTCCCCCTATGTCTGGGGACCCGGGATCCTCCACGGCCCGATCGCCGAGGCGGTCGACCCGCGCTGGATGGCCACACCCACGCCGTACGGCCCGCTGCCCCTGCTGTGGGGCTCCGGTGCCGCCGAGCTGCTGCACGGTCCGTGGTTGTTGGTGATCGCCCACCGGCTGCTGGCCCTGGCCGGGCTCGTGATGCTGGCCTGGGCGCTCCCCCGGCTCGCGGCCTGGACCGGGCGCGACCCGGCGGTGGTCTCGGCGCTGGCCCTTCCGAGCCCGATCCTCCTCGCGCACGGCGTCGCCGGCCTGCACAACGACCTGCTCATGGTCGGCCTGGCCGCCGTCGCGCTGGTCGGCGCGGTCGAGCGCGGCTGGGTGACCGGCGCGGTGCTCGGCGGCCTGGCCGCTTCGGTGAAGGTTCCCGGTGGACTGGTCTGCGTGGGGGTGGCCCTGGTGACCCTGCCAGCAGCGGTCCCGCTGGCCAGGCGGATGAGCCGCCTCGCAGCGGTCGGGGCCGTCAGCGTGGCCACGCTGCTCGCGACGGGCTCCCTGGCGGGGGTGGGCGTGGGCTGGGTGCACGCCCTCGGCGTCCCGGGTCAGGTCGACACCCCCCTGTCCCTGTCCGGGGACCTGGCTCACCTGCTCCCCGGGGCCAAGGCCGTCGGGGTTCTGCTGGCCCTCGCTGTCGTCGTCTGGTCGGCGCTGCGGACACCGACCGGCGCACCCGTGGCCGCCCTGCACGCGGCCGCCCTGGCATTGACCGTGACCGTGCTGCTCAGCCCGGTCGTGCATCCCTGGTACGCACTGTGGTGCCTGCCGCTCCTGGCCGCCTGCCGGCTCGGCCGACGCGGCCACGCGGTGCTCGTGTGGACGTCGTTGGCGCTCGGGATCACCGCCCCCCTCGACTCGTCGTTGCAGGGCGCTCCGATCGCAATCGGGGCGACCTGCGCTCTGGTGGCCGGCGCCGTGGTCGCGGTGGGCGCGACAATCAGGCAGTCCGCTCCACCGGAACGTCCCCGGGTGCCGACGGCAGCCTGACCGCCGCCGCGTGCAGGGCGAGCATCTGGCGCACGGTGCTGCTCCAGCAGAACCTCTCGGCACGTCGGCGGGCGGCCAACCGGGTCGGCCCCACCGGCCGAGCGGCCAGGTCGAGGACGGCGTCGGCCAGGCTCTCGGGCTCGGGCTCGCCCCAGGCGCCGGAGCTTGAGTCCACCAGCTCGCGCGCGCCGCCGTACGCCGCGGTCACCACCGGGGTGCCGCAGGCGAGCGCCTCCAGGACGGCCAGCCCGAAGGTCTCCGCCGGGCACACCGACAGTGCGACATCCGCAGCACCGAGCCGCCGCGCCAGCTCGGCGCGGCCGGCGACGTGGCCGTGGAAGAGCACGGGAGCTCCGGCCGCGAGCTCCTCCAGCTCGTCACGGTGGGGGCCGGTGCCGTAGACGTCGAGCTGCACCGGCACTCCCCTGCGGTGCAGCGCCACCGCGGTGGCCACCGCGAGGTGCGGGCTCTTCTCGCGGGAGAGTCGCCCGGCGTGCACCAGCCGGAGCGGCCCGTCGCGTCTCGGTTGCGCGGCCGGAGGCCGGAAGGACGTCAGGTCGACGCCCAGCGAGATGCGGTGCAACCCGGTGCTGGCTGCGTCCGTCAGGTGGCGGAACTCGCGCATCGCGAACCCGGACGTCACGACGACGGTGTCGAACTGGCGCACCAGCATCCGGTTGAGCAGCGACACCGGCGCCGCCATCGAGGTCTCCCAGCCGGTCCGCAGGGCGAGCATCGCGTCCAGCCGCTCGTGGGAGAGCAGGATCGAGCCGACCCCCCGCCGCCGCGCCCAGCGGGTCACCGTCGTCAGCGTCGACTTGTCCGAGACCTCTACCGACGTCGGGCCGAACTCCTCCAGCACGTCGACGACGCGCCACGGCTCCAGGATCATCCGGTAGCCGCCGCCCACCTGGGGCGCCCGCAGCTGGACGACGTCGCCGTGCTCGGTGGTGGTGCGGGCGTCGCGCGGACCCGGAACGACGAGCAGCCGGGGCACCCCCGCTTCGACGTACCCGGCGCCGAGCCGTTCGACCGCCGTCTTCATGCCTCCGGAGGCCGGGCCGATGAAGTTCGCGAGCTGCGCGATGCGCACCCGGTCAGGCGGCCGCGGGCGCGGCGGGGTGACCGTCGACGACCGGGCGGTAGTGGTCGGTCACAAGCTGCTCGACCAGGCGGGCCCAGCTCCGCTCGGCGACGTCGGTGAGGGCGCGGGCGGCGAGCTGGTCGCGCAGGGCAGGCGCGCCCACGAGGGCGGCCACCTGGGTGCGCAGAGACCCGCGGTCACGGGGGTCGTAGAGCAGCCCGGTGCGCCCGTGGTCGATCAGGTCCAGGGGCCCGCCGGCTCCCGCTGCCACCACCGCGACGCCGCTGGCCTGTGCCTCCTGCACCGTCTGGCAGAAGGTCTCGGACTCACCGGTGTGCACGCACACGTCGAGGCTGGCGAACGCACGAGCCAGATCGGCACCGCCGAGCATGCCGGTGAACCGGGCCCCGGGCAGGCGCCGCTCCAGCCAGGCTCGCTCGGGACCGTCGCCGACCACCACCAGCCGGACACCCGGGAGGTCAGCGATCTCGGCCAGCCGGCGGACCTGCTTCTCCGGCGCCAGCCGCCCGACGTAGCCGACGACCACCTCGCAATCCGCGCCGGCCGATCCCACCCAGGTCCGGTGCAGCTCCTCGCTGCGCCGGTCCGGGCCGAAGAGGTCCAGCGAGACGCCGCGTCGCCACAGGTGCAGGTCGCAGACGCCCATCGCCTCCAGCTGGGCGTACGACGACCGCGACGGCACCAGCGTTCGCGTGGCACGCCGGTGCAGGCGACCCACCCACTTGGCGGTCAGCACGTCGGCACGCAGCCCGTAGTGGCGCACGAACCCGGCAATGTCGGTCTGGTAGATCGCGACCGTCGGCAGGCCGAGCTTGCGCGCGGCGCGCAGGCCCACCGCTCCCAGGACGATCGGGGAGGCGAGGTGGACCACGTCCGGGCGGAACGCCGCGAGCGCCCGCTCGACCGCGGCGTCCGGGAGGCCGAGAGGGAAGTCGCGGTAGCCCGGCAACCCGACCGAACGGACCCGCACGACGGGCACCCCTCGGTAGTCGTCGGGCCCGGGGCCGGGGGCGATCACCATCGCCTCGTGGCCCATCCGGCCCAGGTGGTCGACGACCTGGCGGACGGTGTTGGTGACGCCGTTGACCTGCGGAAGGAAGGACTCGGTGACGACGGCTACGCGCATGCCCCCACCGTCACCGTCGCTCCTGAACGGGCGGTGACGCCCGGGTGGGTGTCACGCGACGGTCCGGTGCTCAGTCGGCGAAGGCCGCCAGCAGCTCGTCGGCGGCGGTGTAGGGGTCGGACTGGCCGCTGCCGACCGCCTCGGCGAGCTCGTCGAGCTCCGAGCGGCCGTGCACGTCGCCCCAGCGAGCGCGCAGCGCGGTGACCGCGATGGCCTCGATCTCGTCGCGCGCCCGTCGCGTACGCCGCTTGGCGAGCTCTCCGGTCTGCTGCAGCCACGTGAAGTGGTGGTCGATCTCGGCCGCGACCTCGTCGAGCCCCTCGCCCTTCTGGGCGACGGTCTTCACGATCGGGGGTTTCCAGGAGTTCTCGGACCGCTCCCCCAGGGCCAGCATCGAGCGCAGGTCGCGACGGACCTGGTCGGCGCCGTCGCGGTCGGCCTTGTTGACGACGTAGAGGTCGCCGATCTCGAGGATCCCGGCCTTGGCTGCCTGGATGCCGTCGCCCATGCCGGGGGCCAGGAGCACGAGCGTCGTGTCGGCAAGCCCGGCGATCTCGACCTCGCTCTGCCCCACCCCGACGGTCTCGATCAGGATCACGTCGCAGCCCGCGGCGTCGAGGACGCGCAGGGCCTGCGGCGTCGTCCAGGCCAGGCCGCCGAGGTGGCCGCGCGAGGCCATCGGGCGGATGTAGACGTCCGGGTCCAGGGCATGGTCCTGCATCCGCACCCGGTCGCCCAGCAGGGCACCCCCGGAGAACGGCGAGGACGGGTCGACCGCGAGCACCCCGACCCGCTTGCCGGCCTTGCGCAGCTCGGTGACCAGGGCGTTGGTCGAGGTCGACTTCCCGACGCCGGGCGACCCGGTGATGCCGATGATCTGGGCGTGCCCGGTGTGCGGTGCCAGCGCCCCCATCACCTCGCGCAGCAGAGGCGACTCGTCCTCCACCAGCGAGATCAGTCGCGCGACCGCGCGAGCGTCCCCATCACGGGCACGGGAGACGAGATCGGGGACCGACGCCGGGGCACGACGCCGGCCCCCGAGGGACTCGTGGGGCGAGGTCACTCAGGCCTTCGGGACCCGGATGATCAGGGCGTCACCCTGGCCACCGCCGCCGCAGAGCGCGGCCGCACCGGTGCCGCCGCCGCGACGCTGGAGCTCGAGGGCCAGGTGCAGCACGATCCGGGCGCCGGACATGCCGACCGGGTGGCCCAGGGCGATGGCGCCGCCGTTGACGTTGACCTTGTCCTGGGAGACCCCGAGCTGGCGAGCCGACTCGATGCCGACGGCCGCGAACGCCTCGTTGAGCTCGAAGAGGTCGATGTCCGAGACGTCGATTCCCTCCTTCTCGGCGGCCTTGGCGACCGCGTTGGCCGGCTGGAGCTGCAGGGTCGAGTCCGGGCCGGCGACCTGGCCGGAGGCACCGATCTCGGCGAGCCAGGTCAGGCCCAGCTCCTCGGCCTTGGCCTTGCTCATCACGACCACGGCGCAGGCGCCGTCGGAGATCTGGGAGGAGGAGCCGGCCGTGATCGTGCCGGACTTGTCGAAGGCCGGGCGCAACTTGCCGAGTGACTCGGCCGTGGTCTCGCCGCGGATACCCTCGTCGGTGGAGATGACGACCGGCTCACCCTTGCGCTGCGGGATCTCGACCGGGACGACCTCGTTGTCGAAGACGCCGTTCTTCCAGGCCGCCGCGGCGAGCTGGTGGGAGCGGGCCGAGAACTCGTCCTGCTCCTCGCGGCTCAGGTTGGCGCCGGCCGCGTTGCACGACTCGGTGAGCGTGCCCATCGGCTGGGTCGTGAACTGGTCGTAGAGCGCGTCGTAGGCCATCGAGTCGACCAGCGCGGTGTCGCCGTACTTGAAGCCCTCGCGGGACTTCGGGAGCAGGTGCGGGGCCTGGGTCATCGACTCCATGCCGCCGGCCACGATGATCTCGTGCTCGCCGGCGCGGATCAGCTGGTCGGCCATGGCGATCGCGTTGATGCCGGACAGGCAGACCTTGTTGATGGTGATCGAGGGGACGTTCATCGGAATGCCACCCTTGACCGCGGCCTGGCGGGCGGTGATCTGCCCGGCGCCGGCCTGGATGACGTGGCCCATGATCACGTAGTCGACCTGGTCGCCCGACACGCCCGCCTTGGCGAGCGCTCCCTTGATGGCAACCCCACCGAGGTCGGCCGCCGACTGGTCCTTGAGGCCGCCGAGCAGGCGTCCGATCGGGGTACGTGCCCCTGCGACGATGACGGATCCAGACATGGTGCCTCCAGCTGAAGTGAACGAGTGGGTGCCGATGACCGCGACGATACCGACCCGTCCGGTCCCCCGGCGAGGGTGTCCGCTGCCACCGGGGTGAGGAACATGTCACAAGCGGTCGCGGCGCCGGCTCCGGCGTACGACGATGTCGGCCATGAGCACTTCCACCTCCGGCCTGGACCTTCCCGAGCACCTGTTCACCGCGATCGACCACGTGGGGGTCGCCGTGCGCGACCTCGACGAGGCGATCGCGTTCTACGAGACCACCTTCGGGATGCGGCTGGCCCACCAGGAGACCAACGAGGAACAGGGCGTCCGCGAGGCGATGATGGCGGTCGGCGACTCCGGCTCGTGCATCCAGCTGCTCGCGCCGCTGTCCCCCGAGTCGACCATCGCCAAGTTCCTGGACCGCTCGGGGCCGGGCGTGCAGCAGATGGCCTACCGGGTCACCGACGTCGAGGCGGTCAGCGCGATCCTGCGCGAGCGCGGCGTCCGCCTGCTGTACGACGCACCCCGCCGCGGGACCTCGGACTCGCGGATCAACTTCATCCATCCCAAGGATGCCGGCGGCATCCTCGTGGAGCTGGTGGAGCCCGCGGCGCAGGCCGCACACTGACCCATCGGCCGTTGAGTGGGTCACACGCCCTCGCCACGCGTGTTACTCATCGGTAATCTTCGCCCGACCTCCCCCGACACCAGGAGCCGCAGTGCAGAACATCCTCGACGCCATCCTCGCCGGCGACACCGCGAACGGCGACTTCGCAAACCTTGCCCTGCCCGAGTCCTACCGGGCCGTGACGGTCCACAAGGACGAGGTCGACATGTTCGAGGGCCTCGCGACCCGCGACAAGGACCCTCGCAAGTCGCTGCACGTGGAGGACGTCGCCCTCCCCGAGCTCGGCCCCGGCGAGGCCCTGGTCGCCGTGATGGCCTCGGCGATCAACTACAACACCGTGTGGACCTCGATCTTCGAGCCGGTCTCGACGTTCGGGTTCCTGGAGCGCTACGGCCGGCTCTCCGAGCTCACCAAGCGCCACGACCTGCCCTACCACGTGGTCGGCTCCGACCTCGCCGGCGTCGTGCTCAAGACCGGCCCCGGCGTGACGAGGTGGAAGCCCGGCACCGAGGTCGTGGCCCACTGCCTCTCGGTCGAGCTCGAGGACTCCGACGGCCACGACGACTCGATGATGGACCCGCAGCAGCGCATCTGGGGGTTCGAGACCAACTTCGGCGGCCTGGCCACCATCGCGCTGGTGAAGTCCAACCAGCTGATGCCCAAGCCGGCCCACCTGACCTGGGAGGAAGCGGCTTCGCCAGGACTGGTGAACTCCACGGCCTACCGTCAGCTGGTCAGCCGCAACGGTGCCGGGATGAAGCAGGGTGACAACGTGCTGATCTG